>JAJAYS010000143.1 GCA_026786065.1 Polaromonas sp. | reverse complement strand
TCGACGATCACGCCGTGCTCTGCCAGAAACTTTGTGACGATGCTCGCCGGAATTCCGGTTTTTGAGAACTTGCCGTTCAGATCGAGCCCAGGTGTGACGATGGTCGATTTGATCGGGTCCAGCATGTTGAAGCCGGTGGCCATCTGGCCGAAGCCGTGCCAGTTTCTGGCGCCATTTTTTGCCGTCTTGGCGCTGCGTGACTCGCCCTTGATGATCCAGTCCTGCGCTTCCCCTATGCCCTCGTCGACCAGCTTGTCGGGGCCCCAGACCTTGAACCACCAGTCGGTGCCGTATTCTGCGTCGATTTTTCGCATGGCCCGGCGGAAATCCAGCGCTTCGGCAATACTTTCCTCGACCAGGGCGGTGCCGCCCGGCGGCTCCATCATCGCGGCCGCCACGTCACAGCTGGCAATGATGCTGTACTGCGGAGAGGTCGAGGTGTGCATCAGGTAGGCCTCGTTGAACAGGTGCCGGTCCAGCTTGATGTTCTGCGAGTCCTGCACCAGCACATGACTGGCCTGGCTGATGCCGGCAAGCAGCTTGTGAATCGACTGCGTTGCGTAAACCACCGCATTTTTCGGGCGAACGCGGTTTTTGCCCATCGCATGATAGGCACCGTAAAACGGGTGAAAAGCGGCATGCGGCAGCCATGCTTCGTCGAAATGCAGGTTGTCGATGAAGCCATCGAGCATGCCCTTGATGGTTTCGGTGTTGTAGAGCACACCGTCGTAGGTTGACTGCGTCAGCGTCAGCACGCGCGGCTTCACTTTTTGGGCATCGACGCCGGCCAGCAGCGGATTGGCGGCGATCTTGGCGCGAATAGCCTCGGGCTCGAATTCGCTTTGCGGAATCGGCCCAATAATGCCGAAGTGGTTGCGCGTCGGCTTCAGGAAAACCGGAATCGCGCCGGTCATGATGATCGCGTGAAGAATTGATTTGTGGCAGTTTCGGTCAACCACCACCACGTCGCCCGGCGCCACCGTGTGGTGCCACACCATCTTGTTGCTCGTCGAAGTGCCGTTGGTGACGAAAAAACAGTGGTCCGCGTTGAAGATGCGCGCCGCATTGCGCTCGCTGGCACCGATTGCGCCGTCATGGTCGAGCAACTGGCCCAGCTCTTCAACCGCATTGCAGACGTCGGCCCGCAGCATGTTCTCGCCGAAAAACTGGTGAAACATCTGCCCCACCGGGCTTTTCAAAAACGCCACGCCGCCAGAGTGACCGGGACAGTGCCATGAGTAGGATCCGTCTTCCGCGTAATCAAGCAAGGCCTTGAAGAACGGTGGCTGAACGCCTTCCAGGTAGCTTTTTGCTTCTCGCAAGATATGCCGCGCGACGAACTCCGGCGTGTCCTCGAACATATGAATGAAGCCGTGCAACTCGCGCAGTATGTCGTTCGGGATATGCCGCGAGGTTTTCGTCTCGCCATAAACGTAGATGGGAACGTCGAGGTTCTTGCGCCGCACTTCTTCGATGAACTTTCGAAGGTTCAGAACCGCCGGGTCGAGATCGGGCCCGGGTGTGAATTCCTCGTCGTCGATGGACAAAATGAACGCGCTGGCGCGGCTCTGCTGGTGGGCGAATTGCGAGAGATCGCCATAGCTCGTCACGCCGAGTACCTCAAAGCCCTCTGTTTCTATGGCCTGCGCAAGCGCACGGATGCCCAGGCCGGAGGTATTTTCGGAGCGGAAATCTTCGTCGATGATGACGATTGGAAAGCGGAATTTCATGGGGGGTATCGCGGTGCCGTGAGCCTGTCGGGAGGCATGAAAACCGATCTCGTGGGCATGGACAGGTTCAGCCCGAACGGTGCGAGGTGCAGAGTGTAAGGAAATATCCCCACCGAGACAGCCGCAGCGGCGGACGTTTGCTCCAAAATGTAGCGCAGGACTGACAAAGGAAATCAAGCATGAGCGAATCAACAATCTGGTGGCTGCTGGCGGGCGTCGCTGTCGCGGCCGAGCTGGTAACCGGGACCTTTTACTTGCTAATGCTGGCGATAGGGCTGGGCGCCGGCGCGATTGCCGCTCACATGGGACTGGGAAGCGTGTTTCAGCTTCTCGCTGCTGCAGCAATCGGTGGCGGCTCGGTGCTGGCCTGGCACTGGCAACGCAGCAAATCGCCTCGCCCGCTGCGCGCCAGCGCCAACCCCGACGTCAACATCGACATCGGCGAGACGGTGCAGGTCGCCGGCTGGAATGCCGACGGCACGGCCACTGTCAAGTTTCGTGGTGCCAGCTGGACGGCCGTAATGGCCGACAACGCCGAGATTGGCGCCGCCGGCAGCTACCGCATACGGGAGATGCGCGGCAACCGCCTTGTGATAGAAAAAATCTAGCGGAATCCAAGGCTGCGCCCGGCGCGCAGCCGCTGCCCTGCGACCCGCAGCTACTATCAGGGTCGTAGCAAAACATGGGGAAAGTCATGGGTCTTGAAATTGCAGCAGTCATTCTGGTCATCGCAGCCATCTTTGTGGTCCGCAGCATCAAGGTCGTGCCGCAGCAAAATGCCTGGGTGGTCGAACGCTTGGGTAAATACCATGGCAGCCTGACTCCAGGCCTGAACTTTCTTGTGCCTTTCGTGGACCGGGTGGCCTACAAACACAGCCTGAAAGAGATTCCGCTCGACGTTCCAAGTCAGGTCTGCATCACACGGGACAACACCCAGCTGCAGGTGGACGGGATTCTTTATTTCCAGGTGACCGACCCGATGCGTGCCAGCTATGGCTCGTCGAACTACATCATTGCAGTCACGCAATTGGCGCAGACCTCGCTGCGCTCGATCCTGGGCCAGCACACGCTCGACGAGCTGCTGGGCGAGCGCGACAAGATCAACGAACGCCTTCAGACCGTCATCGATTCGCAGACCGCGCCGTGGGGGGTGAAGGTCGGGATCGTGGAGGTCAAGGA
>JAJAYS010000142.1 GCA_026786065.1 Polaromonas sp. | reverse complement strand
GACCTGCGCTCCCGGCTCGGTTGGGGCCACGTATTCGCGCTTCAGGTGCCGAATGAAGCGGAGCGCCGGGCGCTGTTGCTGCGCGAGGCGACCAGCCGCGGTATCGTGCTGGGCGACGAAGCCCTGGACTTCATCCTGAGCCGCTTTTCGCGCGACCTGTCGAGTCTGCTGCAGCTGCTCGACCAGCTCGACCGTTACGCGCTCGAAACCCAGCGTGCCATCACGATTCCCCTCATCAAGGCGATGCTGGAGAACCAATGAAGCCCCTGAGCCGAGTGGCTTTTTTCGACCTCGACCACACGCTGATTCCGACCGACTCGGACTACGAATGGGGCCAGTTCACGATAGCGCTTGGCTGGAGCGACCCGGTGGACTTCAAACGCCAGAACGACGCTTTTTTTGCCGAGTACCGGGCCGGCACGCTCGACATCCACCGCTACGCGCGCTTCGCCACGCAGGCCATCCGGCAGCAAGGCGCTATAAAATCAATAGCTGCCCACGCCCGTTTCATGGACCTCATAATCGGTAAATGTATAAAAAAAGAAGCGCTGGAGCTGATCGGGCGGCACCGTGATGCGGGCGACGAGCTGGTCATCGTCACCGCCACCAACGCGTTCGTCACACGGCCGATTGCCGATGCGCTGGGTGTCAGCGAGCTGATTGCGGTCGAGCTGCAGAGCAATGCCGCAGGCGAGCTGACCGGCGAGATTCTAGGTACGCCATCCTTTCGCGAAGGCAAGGTCGTGCGGGTGAGCGCATGGCTGGCGGCACGGGGGCTTGACTGGCACAGCACCGAGACAACCTTTTATTCTGATTCGATGAACGATCTGCCGCTGCTTGAAAAAGTAAATCACCCGGTAGCGACCAACCCCGATGCAGGGCTGCGGGCGCTGGCGCAGCAGCGGGGATGGCGCATACTTGACCTGTTCCAGACGGAGCAAGCGGCCTGACCAGCCAGCCTGGTTCCCCGCTTTCCAAATTTTCGTATTCATGATCAAAAAATTCATCGACAAGCTGTTCGGCAAATCCACCCGGAACGCTGCCGCAGAACCCACCCCGTTGCGAGGCAAAAAATCCCCTTTCGGCAAGCGCCAGGACGTTGGCCTCAAGGACCACGGCATCGACCCCAAGCTGGTCGATGAGCGGGCGATGGACGTCGTGCACACCCTGAAGCAGGGCGGCTTCGAGGCCTTCATCGTCGGCGGCGCGGTGCGGGACCTGCTGGTCGGCCTTCGGCCAAAGGACTTCGACGTCGCCACCAGCGCCACGCCCGAGCAGGTCAAGCAGCTGTTTCGCCGGGCCTTCATCATCGGCCGGCGCTTTCGCATCGTCCACGTGATTTACGGCCGGGGCCGCGAGCACGAGGTCATCGAGGTTTCGACCTTCCGTGCGCACCTTGACAGCAGCCTGGCCGAGCAGGTCGGCGGCAACGAGCGCACCAGCAAGAGCGAACTCGCCGGCATGAAGCACGCAGTCGATGCGTCGGGCCGGGTGTTGCGCGACAACGTCTGGGGACCGATGGAAGAAGACGCGGCGCGGCGCGACTTCACCATCAACGCCATGTATTACGACCCCGAAACGCAGCTGGTGGTCGATTACCACAACGGCATTCGCGATGCCGGCAAAAAAATCATTCGCATGATCGGTGACCCGGCGGCGCGCTACCGTGAAGACCCGGTACGCATCATTCGTGCGGTGCGTTTTTCGGCCAAGCTGCATGCGCTGGGCTTCAAATTCGAAGACAAAACCGCCGCGCCGCTGCGTGAGATGCGGGGCCTGCTGGCCGATGTGCCGCAATCGCGGCTGTTCGACGAGATGCTCAAACTGCTGCAGACCGGCCATTCGCTGGCCAGCATCGCGCAGCTGCGTGCGCTGGGGCTGGGCACCGGTATTTATCCGCTGCTTGACGTGGTGGTTGAATGTGCCGAAGAGCCGTTCCTGAATCTGGCGTTGCAAGACACCGACCGCCGCGTCGCCGAAGGCAAACCGGTCGCGCCCAGCTTTTTGCTGTCGTGTGTGCTGTGGGCCGATGTGCGGGCGGGTTGGGAGCAGCGCAAACAGCGCGGCGAGCACGTCATGCCGGCACTGCAGGACGCCATCGACGACGCCTTTAACGCAAAAATTGGCGACGTATCGGGCCGCGGCAAGCTCGGCGGCGACATGCGCGACATCTGGGCCATGCAGCCGCGCTTTGAAAAGCGCGTGGGCAGCGCGCCGTATTCGCTGCTCGACCAGCCGCGCTTTCGCGCCGGCTTCGATTTTTTGCGGCTGCGCGCACAAACCGGCGAAGTCGAAGCCGAGCTTGGCGAGTGGTGGGAAAAGTTCAGCACCGCCTACGACGACGAGCGCCATCAGATGATCGAGGCCATGCGCCTGCAGCAACTGCAGCGCCCGCAATCGCCTCGCGTCCGGATGCGCCGGGACGACGCACTGGCGCCGGCTGGCGCGGGCGCCGTCGAGGGCGCTGTTGAGGCTGGGGCCGGTTCCCTGTCGCGACCAGACGCGTCGGGTGATCAGTCCGAGTCCGTGGAAACCGGCGAGGCCGGCGCCCCTCGCAAGCGCCGCCGCCGTCGCAAGCCCCAGGGCGAGCGCAGCGCGCAGGGCGACCTGCCGGTTTCGGCGTTCGAGCCGCCCGCGCTGGGCGACACGTCCGGACGCTGAAAGCGCGCGGTGGTCGGCCTGACGCAATACCGGTCATGTGCGCCGGAGCGAGTCACGGCCTTCGTCGGCCTGGGAGCCAATCTGGGCGATGCGGCTGAGGCACTGCACGCGGCAATCAAAGCGTTTGACGACATACCGCTGACGCAGGTACGCGCGGTCTCCAGCTTCTACCGCAGCCAGCCGATCGACAGCAGCGGGCCCGACTACCTCAATGCCGTGGCCGAACTGCAGACGGCGCTGACTGCACCCGCCTTGTTGTGCCATTTGCAGGCTATCGAGCAGCGAGCGGGGCGCGAACGGCCCTACCGCAACGCGCCGCGCACGCTGGACCTAGACCTGCTGCTCTTCGGCAGCGCCAGGATCGACTCGCCAGCGCTGACCGTGCCGCATCCGCGCATGGCGCAGCGCGCCTTCGTGTTGCAGCCGCTGGCCGAAATCGCGCCTGGACGCGTCACGCCGGCCGAGCTCGACGCGGTGGCCGCTCAAGCCATTGTGCGAGTCAAAAATTCTTAGACGCGCCCCGGGCGGGCTGCACTGCGGCGCTGCGTTGGCTTGACTCGCGAGCTTCCCGCTCAGGGGGCCAGCCGCTGCCGCAACCACAGCGCATCGGCCTGCTGCGTGTAGAGCAGCCGGTCGTGCAGCCGACTTTTTCGCCCCTGCCAGAATTGCCAGTTGTCCGGCTCCAGCCGATAGCCGCCCCAATGCGGGGGGCGCGGCGGCTGAAGCAGAAATTTCGCGCCGTACTTGACGGCGTTCGCCACCAGAACGCCACGCCCGGGGATGACTTCGCTCTGCGGACTGGCCCAGGCGCCGATGCGCGAATCGAGCGGCCGACTGGCGTAATAGGCGTCGCTCTCGGAATCGGAAATCCTGCTGACCCGGCCTTCGATACGCACCACGCGTTCGAGCTCGACCCAGTGAAACTGCAGTGCTGCATACGGGTTTGCAACCAACTCCCGGCCCTTGCGGCTGTCGTAGTTGGTGTACCAGACAATACCGCGCGCATCGATGCCTTTGATCAGCACCACGCGGGTTGACGGACGAAGGTCGGCGCCCACCGTGGCCAGCGTCATCGCGTTCGGCTCTGGCACCTGAGCGGCGATGGCCTCGGCAAGCCACTGCCCGAACAGCGCCATCGGGGCGGCCGGTGCGCTGGCTTCGTCCAGCTCGGCACGCTCATAACTAATGCGCAGCGCGGCCAGTGCAGCAGGGGAGGGGAGTGGCGGGCAGGCGTCTGACATACTGGAAGTATAGGCAGCGCACATGGGCAGCGCACACAGGCAGCGCGCAGTCTTTAGCGCTCCGCGAGCTTGCTTTATCGCCATCGTTTCGCTGCTCTATTTTGCTTCGTTACCTTTTGACGTTCGTTTTTTTTGTGCCCTACATCCATGTCCGAACCAGCCCCCGCGCCGCCAACGGTCCTCGTCCTCGCGGCCGGCCGAGGTGAACGCTTCGCCGCGTCCGGCGGCCGCGTCCACAAGCTCGACGCCCTGCTGGCCGGGCAGCGCGTGCTCGACCATGTGTTGGGGGCGGTGCGGCTGAGCGGCTTGCCCTACTGTATCGTCCGTGCTGCCGACGTCGGCGGTCCGTATGGTTCCGGCGCCGGCATGGGCGACTCGATCGCCGCAGGCGTGCGGGCCACGGCGGGCGCGGCAGGCTGGATGATCCTGCCCGGAGACCTGCCACTGATTCGGGCCTCGACGCTGCTGACGATTGCCAGCGCACCGCCCTGCGGCGCGCTGGTGCCGCGCTATGCAGGCCAGCGTGGACACCCGGTGCGCTTTGCCGCCTGCTGCGCTCCCGCGTTGCTGGATTTGCAAGGAAATACCGGCGCAGCCCAGGTTTTACGGGCGCAAGCAGCTATTGATTCAGTAGCGACGCTGGACCTGGACGACGCTGGAATCGTCACCGACATCGATACGCTGGACGATCTGCAGCGCGCCGAGGTTCTGCTGCGGGCGCGTTCAAGAGCTTGTTGAGCGCTCGGG
>JAJAYS010000141.1 GCA_026786065.1 Polaromonas sp. | reverse complement strand
GCGCACCGTGCCGCAAATCTTTATTGGCGATGCCCACATCGGCGGCTGCGACGACCTGGTTGCGCTGGATCAGCGGGGCGGCCTAGTTCCACTGCTGAACGGCGCTTGAGCCCCTTGGGCCGTGAGCCGAACGGGATACGCTCGTTAAGATAAACCGAAAATTTGCGTTTTGCGGACCTTGGCCGCCCTGCCACAAAGGTCATTCCCATTAGAGGGCTAGAGCCGGCTCCGTTTGTTCCGCCTGGTCTCAGTTCAATTCCTCGCCGTTTTCCTTTTCGTTTCTTTCTTTTTCCATTTTTCGCGAAAGACTTACCATGGCAGAAGCCACACTCGACCCGGTATTCCAGATCCAGCGCGTCTATCTCAAAGACGTGTCTCTGGAGCAGCCTAATTCGCCGGCCATCCTGCTCAATGCCGAGCAACCGAAGGTTGACATCCAGCTCGGCGTCGATGCCACCCCAGTTAGCGACGGCGTGTTTGAAGTCAGCGTAACAGCGACGATTCATACCAGCATCGGCGACAAGACGGTCTTCATGGTCGAGGCGAAGCAGGCAGGCATCTTCGAAATCCGCAACATGCAAAACGATCAACTGGGTGCGATTCTCGGGATTGCCTGCCCGCAGATCGTCTATCCCTACCTTCGCGGCAACGTGGCCGACGTGATCCAGCGCGGCGGCTTTCCGCCGGTGCATCTGTCGGAGATTAATTTCCAGGCAATGTACGAGCAGCAACAGCAACAAGCTGGCGCCGCCGCCCAGGCTGCCGCCGAGGCGCCACAGATCATCGTTTGACCGCGATTCGCCGACCTTTGGCATTCGCCTTGGTAGCCCGATGAAGCTGCTGGTCGTCGGCGCAGGCGCCTGGGGTACGGCATTGGCTTGCGGCGCCGCTATCGTTCCGCAGTCGGGCCCGGCACACACTGTGACGCTGTGGGCACGCGATGCAGCGTTGCTGCAGCAGTTGCGCGGCGCACGCATTAACTCTCGCTATCTTCCTGGGGTTGCGCTGCCCGCGTCGCTGCAGTTCGTCGGCGGCAGCGCGTCGCTGCTCGACGCTGCCGACGGCCAGGACCTGATCGTGCTGGCAACCCCAGTGTCGGCGGCACGCGGCCTGCTTGCGCAACTGCAGCACGTCACGGTGCCGGTAGTCTGGTTGAGCAAGGGCTTCGAGGCAGCTCAGGCGCCGACACTCCCGGCCAGCGCAGCCGCACCATTCGGCTTGATGGTCGATGAAATAAGGGCGCAGGTTGCGCCACGACTGAAGGCGGGCGTGTTGAGCGGACCCAGCTTTGCGCAGGAGGTCGCGCGCGGCAAGCCGACCGCGCTGGTCGCCGCGAGCCGGCACGCAAGCGTGCGGGAGCTGCTGGTTGCGGCCTTCCACAACCGCAGCCTGCGGGTCTATGCCAACGACGACATCGTCGGTGTTGAAGTCGGCGGCGCCGTCAAGAACGTGCTGGCAATCGCGACCGGCCTGTGTGACGGGCTGGAACTCGGCCTGAATGCACGGGCCGCCTTGATCACGCGCGGCCTGACTGAAATGACGCGACTCGGCGTGGCGCTGGGCGCCCGCGCTGAAACCTTTACCGGTCTGTCGGGGCTGGGCGACCTGGTGCTGACCGCCACCGGGGATTTAAGTCGCAACCGCAAGGTGGGCCTGCAGTTGGCACACGGCCAGACACTAGCGCAGGCCGTGGCCTCGCTGGGCCATGTGGCCGAGGGGGTGTACAGCGCACGCACAGTCGCTCAGCGGGCCGAGCTGCTCCGGGTTCCGATGCCGATTACCGAAGCGGTCGTCGCGCTGCTTGACGGCACCTTGACGGCCAGCGGGGCCGTCGCCGCACTGATGGCACGCGAAGCCACGCGCGAAGGCTGAGCTGCAGAGCTGCAGAGCGGCAGCGCTAGCCTGCAGTCAGCCCTTAATGGTGGTTGGCGGGTTGTTCAGCACAAAATTCGAGTAGCTGCTTTCAGCAAAACGGTGCCAGAGCATGACCTCGGCCCGGAACTTCTTCCACGGCTCGTAGAGTTTGCGAAACGCCGGGTTTTTCGACGATTCTTCTTCGTAAAGCGCGAACGCCGCGTTCTGCGCCGCCTTCATCAAATCCAGCGGATAGGCGTGCAGTTTGGTGCCGCTGCCGACGAGCCGACGCAGCGCGGGCGGGTTTTTGAAGTCGTACTTGGCCATCATGTCTATGTTGGCTTCGGCCGCTGCGGCCTCAAAGGCCGCCTGGTACTCCTTGGGGAGCCCTTCCCATACCTTGCTGTTGACGTAAAACGAATACATCGAATTGCTTTCCCACCAGCCCGGGTAATAGTAATGCGGGGCGACCTTGTTAAAGCCGAGCTTTTCGTCGTCGTAAGGGCCGACCCATTCAGCCGCGTCGATGGTGCCCTTTTCAAGGGCCTGGTAGATCTCGCCGCCGGCGATTTGCTGCGGCACCGCACCAAGACGCGTCATGACCTCGCCGCCCAGGCCGGCGATGCGCATCTTCAGGCCCTTCAGGTCGGCGACCGTCTTGATTTCTTTCCTGAACCAGCCACCCATCTGCACCCCGGTGTTGCCGCCCGGAAAGGTGACGATGCCGTACTCCTTCATGAAGTCCTGCACCAGAGCCAGCCCGCCGCCGTGGTACATCCAGGCGTTCTGCTGGCGCTGGTTCATGCCGAAAGGCAAGGTGGTGTCGAAGCCGAAAGCCTTGTTTTTGCCGACGAAGTAGTAGCTGGCCGTGTGCGCGCACTCGACGCTGTTGGCCTGCACTGCGTCCACCACACCAAAAGCAGGCACCAGCTCGCCAGCGGCATGCACCGAAATCTGGAATTTTCCGCCGGTGATGTCGCTGACCCGCTTGGCCAGCACCTCCCCGCCGCCATAAATGGTGTCCAGGCTTTTCGGGAAGCTCGAGGCCATGCGCCAGCGGACGCTGGGGCTGGTTTGGGCCAGCGCGGGCACGGACACGGCTGCAACCGCACCGGCCAGGCCAGTGGCGATGAATCGACGTTTGTTCATTGGCGACCTTTTGCAAAAGTAAAGGGAAGGGGGAACCCTACTTATGCAAGATCGAAGCCAATCAGGCGGCGCAGCGCGCACATGGCACCTGCCACTGGCGCAACGGCCGCTTCGGCGCGCTGTTGGCTATTTGGGGAGGACGATCGTCAGCAGCACCTGCGCATCGACGACGGCGGTCAGCGAATGCTCGACGCCGCCTTCGAGCCAAAGCAGCTGTCCGGATTTGATCCGGCGCACTTCACCCGCAGCAAAAAAATTGACTTCACCAGCCAGACACTGCACCGTGATGTCGCCCTTTACGCTGTGCGGCGCCAGCGTTTTGCCCTGGGGCAGCACCAGTCGCATCAGCTCAAGTCCCTCGCTTTTGAACAGCGCAACGGTGCGCGATTCGGTCAGCGGTCCAGCCGTGGGGAGCAGGTCGATGACCTGCCCGGAAGCAGCGTGCGCAATAGCCATGAGGCGACTCCTGAAGTTTGCCCTCATCTTATGCGCGAAGGCCGCATGGATGCACGCACGGCAACCAACAAAAAGGCGCGAGGTTGATAACGATTTAAAGCTTAGGCCCTCTAAAAATGGGCGTAAACAGCTATTATTTTTATAGCGACTGCGAAAGCCCTCCTGGAACGGTCACGGCTTTTACGCGCTCAGGCTGCCCCGGCACGCCAGTCGGTCAGGCAGTCAGGATCCACCCTTCGAGCGAATCGGCGCCGGGCGGCAGCCCGTAGAGCGGCGCGCCGTGCTGCGCGCCCCATGCGGCCTGCATCAGGCAGAGCACCGCGTCGAGCGCGTCGCCACTGGCATCGCCCACCAGCACGCCCTGCTGCGCGTGGCTGGTCTTCAGACGCAGACCCAGCCGGGTCTGGCCGTGTTCGAGCCCGGTCATGATGTCCTTGCGCGCAATCAGGCGCTCCGGCGTCTGGCGGGCCTTGTCGTCGGCTTTGTAGGAACGGCGGCCGATCAGCTCGCGCGCCAGCAGACCGGGATAAGCCTCCAGCGCCACGCGGGCCCGGTCGCCCGCATGCAGCCCTGGCAGGTGCACGCCCGCCGCCAGCAGCAGCGGCACGCCAGCGTGCAGCATCAGCGCCACAGGCGGATTGACCCATTTCATCGAGGGGCTGGAGCCGGCCGGGAGATCGGTAGCGCGGTGGGCGAACTTGCCGCCGACTGGCCGCGCAGCGCAAAACGCGGCAAAGCGCTGGCGGATGTCGCTGCGCGACAGCGCTGCGTAATGGCCCATTAACTCGGGCCACTGAAGCGGCCAGCCAAGCTGCTCGACCAATTGGCGCGGCAGGCCGAACGGCAAGTCAAAGCCGCCGATCCAGCTGCGCGGCTGCGCCAGCCAGGCGGCAAAGTCACCGAGCGATTCGAGCCGCTCCAGCCGCTGCAGCAGCACCCGCCCTTTTTCGGCCGAGCCGGACGCGATGACGATGGGTTTGCGGCGCGTCGGGCTGGATGAAAAGTCGCAGCCGACCAGCAGGCCCGTACCGCTCAAGGCAGCGTCAAACCCGGCCGATGATGGACGCGGTGGCCATCAGCTCTTCGAGCAGCGCCATCGAGACCTTGCCCGACACCGAGTACGGATCCAGCTCGGGCTTTTCGGAGTACTTCAGCAGGATCGAATGGTTGAGCTTGAGCATGTTGACCTGCCCCATGGTCCAACCGCTGAAGCGGCGCTCGCTGATTTCCTCAAAGTCGAGTAGCACCACTTCACGGTGGCGGGCGTCGCGCTGGATGTGGCCGTACAGCTCGCTGACCGCGTTGCGTCCGCCTTCTATGGCCTGCAGAAAAATGCCGCCGCCGTAACAGAGGATGCCGGTGATGCCGCAGGCCGGGTTGTGTTGGCGCGACTGGGCCAAGATTGCGTCGATGGCCTCGGAGCGAGGGTCGAGCGCGCGACTCGCATACAGCAAACGAACCAGCATGATCAGCCTTTCTTTGGAATCAGCGCCAGAAACTCGCGGCGCAGGTTCGGGTCCTTCAGGAAAACGCCGCGCATTACCGAATTGATCATCTTGCTGTCCATGTCCTTGACGCCGCGCCAAGCCATGCAGTAGTGGCTCGCCTCCATCACGATGGCAAGGCCGTCGGGCTGGGTTTTCTCCATGATCAGATCGGCCAGCTGGACCACCGCCTCTTCCTGGATCTGCGGCCGGCCCATCACCCAATCGGCCAGCCGCGCGTATTTGGAGAGCCCGATGACGTTGGTGTGCTCGTTGGGCATCACGCCGATCCAGACCTTGCCGATCACCGGGCAAAAGTGGTGGCTGCAGGCCGAGCGCACCGTCAGCGGGCCGACGATCATCAACTCGTTTAAGTGCTCGGCGTTCGGAAACTCGGTGATGGCCGGGGGCGCGACGTAGCGGCCCCTGAACACCTCGTTGACGTACATCTTGGCCACACGCCGGGCCGTATTGTTGGTGTTGTGGTCGCCCACCGTGTCGATGACCAGGCTGTCCAGCACGCCCTGCATCTTCAGCTCGACCTCGTCAAGCAGTTGCTCAAGTTCGCCCGGTTCGATGAAGCCGGCAATGTTGTCGTTCGCGTGGAAGCGTTTTCTGGACTGGGCCAGCCGCTCGCGTATCTTGGCGGAAACCGGCTTGCCGGCGTCGAGCGCGGCGCCGTCGGGCGTGGTGGATTTCATAAGCATGTCCCATATTACCAGCCGGTCGCCAACCGGGCGACCATTAACAATTCAAGCAATTTTGGCTTATAAACCAACAATTACGGGCGCAAGCTGCTCCTGATTTGATAGCGACAGCAAGGCTTCTAAATCTGCCCAGAGCGCAAGGCGCGCCGATCAGGCCGGGGCAAAGCGCGGCAGCATCAGGATGGCTTCGGCATTCGATGGTGAAAAGCACAGGTCGGCGGCCTCGCGCCAGTCCAGCCATCGCCAGGCCAGGTGTTCACGCGGGTTCAGCGTCGGCGCAAGGCGTTCGGGAAGGCACAAGCCAAAAACATGTTCGGTGTTGTGTGTCACGCCAGGCGCGTAGCGCTGGCGCCAGACCGGATAGATCTCATACACGTTGGAGAGATTCCAGTCGCCCCACTGGTCGTCGCCGCCAGACAGCCCGGTTTCTTCCAGCACTTCCCGGCGCGCCGTGTGCAGCAGCGGCTCCTCTGGCGTATCGCGCGAACCGGTCACGCTCTGCCAGAAACCGGGCTGGTCGGCGCGCTCAAGCAGCAGCACCCCGCGCTGGCGCGTGTGCACCACCACCAGCACCGACTCGGGAATCTTGAAGAGCTGCAAACAAGTCCCAGGCCGTGCTGCGGTGCGGTGCGATGTGTACAACAGCCTCAAACCGGCGGCGGGTTGCGCAGCCGGATGTGGAGTTCTTTCAACTGCTTTTCATCGACCGGGCTGGGCGCGTGGGTCAGCAGGCACTGGGCGCGCTGGGTTTTCGGGAAGGCGATCACGTCGCGGATCGAATCGGCACCGGCCATCATGGTGACGATACGGTCCAGACCGAAAGCGATGCCGCCGGGCGGCGGCGCGCCGTACTGC
>JAJAYS010000140.1 GCA_026786065.1 Polaromonas sp. | reverse complement strand
CTCAAAACTGCCCATATGGGCGCCCATCAAAAACATGCCTGCGCCGCGTGTCGCGGTGCCCAGCGCGATGCCGTCGCTGTCCCGAATTGCGACATCAAACAATTCAAAGCGCCCATTGAGAAAGTAGATGCGGTCCAGCGTAACAACTGCAAAGGTATAAAGGTGTCGAAACACGTCAAGTGCGCCGTTGCGCCCTGCCGCAGCACGCGACAAAAACAGCGAGGATGCACGCCGCGCCTTCGGGGACGACACATAAAAGTAGGCGACCACCGGTACCAGCAAGCAGCGCGAAAAGACTCGGCCCAAGCGCAATGCGATCCAGGCAAGAATACGCAGCGACAGCAGGTTTCCACGCTCGCGTTGGCTTGCCCAGCCGTCGGCCTTTGCCGTGTCAGCGCGATGGCCAGACGCGCCAGTCATCCCTGCAGACCATCAGAGTAGGCCAAGCGCAGTTGACCGCTGCAGGCTACGACTGCAGGCAGCCCTTCGGTGCGCACAATAACCGCGTTAAAGTTGTATTGGCTGCGCCCCGTGTGGCTCAGGTCCAGACGAAGCTGGTCTCCGGGAGCAACGGCCGCGAGAAACTTGACGTTGCGCAGTGCGCAGCCTTCACCCAACTGAACCAGATGAGTTTGAGCCAGCGCCATGATGCGTTCAAGCAGCAGCACGCCGGGCAAGATGGGCTGGCCCGGGAAATGCCCGGCGAAGGCAGGATGGTCAGCGGGAATATCCACCCGCGACGAATAGCAAGACCCGGTCACAGTGAGCGATCGGGTTCGACTTTGAGCAAGGCCAGCACAGCCTCACGCGGCAGCTTGCTGGTGCCGGTTCGGGGCAGGCTCGCCACGAGCTTGAGCGGTCTTGGCAAAAATGCCGGGGCTATTTTTCTCCTCAATTCGGCCTGCAGGCTCTCAGCCGTGTGGCCGGGCGCCACGGCGACGGCGGCGAGCCTCGTCGTGTTGCCCACCCCTTCTGTCTTGGCATCGGGCATCACGAAGGCGCCATCGTCAACCCCGTCGATAGAAAGCAATTGGTGATTCAAATAGTCAAGCGTCGTGCTTTTACCGGCGACATTAACCATGTCCGCAGTTCGGCCATGCAGGCGAAAAACACGCTCGCTCGCAAGCTCGATCACGTCGTTGATCAAAACACTTCCGTCAATTTGCAGTCCGCTGGCAAACGTTTGACCTTCCGACTGACGCAATTCGATTCCATCGAATGTGGTCCATTCGGCCGTGGAGGTGGTGCGCCGCGTGGCCAACTGGCCGGTTTCGGTGCTACCGTAAATTTCGATGAGCGGTGCCATGGTCTTCTTTTCGGTTTGCGCGGCCAAGGACTGCGCCAGCGGTGCCGTAGCGCTAATCAGGAGATCCAGCACAGATGGCGCCGTCACCTCGGTCAGGAAGGCGCGCAGGTGAAAGGGTGTCGTCACCAAAGCCCGCGGGCGCGATGTGGCCGCCACCACCCGCTCGATGTCGGCGGGATAAAAAGGGCGCGACGCTTCAAAAGCCACTGCGTTCTGCAACGCCAACAACACGGTCGATTCAAACCCGTACATGTGTTGCGGCTGAACCGTACCGATCAGCGTGAAGCCGCTGCCCGGAACTACCCCCAGGCGATTGCCTTCGCTTTTCACGTTGGCCACCAGCTGACCCCAAGCTTTCGGGTGGCCCACCGGCAAGCCGGTACTGCCGGAGGTGTAAACCAGCGCTGCGAGATGTTTCTCCGCGATCTGCGGCACTGAAAACTTACCCTCGTCGTCCGCGACTTGAAGCCATTTGGAGAGATCGGTTTGCGGCAGACGGGCGCTGCATGACGCTTCATCGGTCAAGCAATAAAGCGACGGATGAAGACTGGCGAGTAACGCAATCAGGTCCTCATTCCGGGTCGATGGCAATAAACACGTTTGACCGCGCACCAGTGCAGCGCCGAAGCCGACCGCAAATGCGTAGCGGTCCTGGCAGGCCAGCAACACGTGGTTCGACGTTGGCAGCCGCGCGGCACAGTGGTTGACGTCGGCCAAGTAGCGTGATGCGGATAGAGACTCGCCACCTCGCCACGCCAGAGTTTGAGTGGGGTTGGTGTGCGCGATCAGCCCAGGCATGACGCAGAAATCAAAGTTTGGTTGCTGCAGCGGGGGGCACCTGATGCTGCTGGTAGGCTTCAAAGCCCTGTTTCAGGGTCGCGTGATCGAAGTGTCGGAACAGACTGATTCGCAGCACATACTCGCCAACGAAAAAGAGGCCTACCGACGGCCACTGAAGCAGAACCGCGAAAGCCGACCAGGTTGCAAGCGTCGCGAAAAAAAACAGCACTGCAGACATGGCGCAGGTGATGAGGAAGAAAAGTGTCCAGGCCAACGTCACTTTGCGGGCGTAGCCTTCGATTGGCGGCGGAAGGACAGGATGAACGATTCGGGCGAAGGTAACAACCAGTGGCGTGCATCTAGGGCGTAAGGTGCGTCCGAAAATCCAGGCCAGCAATGCGTTCGTCCCAAGATGCTGCGCAAAGTAGAGGTTTTGCGCGTTGGCCAGCAAAGTCGGCCAGACCAACCAAAGCGTTAGCAAGATGGGCAAGCTCGCCAGCGATGCCGCGACCGCGACTCGAAGGGCCTGTCGGTCAGCAAGCGCGACCAGCCATCGACAATTTTTCAAGTAATGAAACACCAAAGCAGCAAAGGCCAAAGCCGGCGCACCCACGGCCAAAGCGGCCGCGAAAGTCTGACCACCAGGCCACGTCAGTGCCAGATGGCCAGCCAGCGCATACGCTGCAATCAGAAGAAAGACGGAAGCGCCCTTGAAGATGGCCACCATGGGGTTGCGCCTTTCCGGTCCGGCTTACTTGGTGCGCTCTTGCGCGATGTACAGGCTTAGAGCACGGATGGATGCAAAACTCTCGACATTGCGGGGATCGTCCGAGCGCATCTGGAAGCCATAACGCTTGGACACCGACAGCGCGAGTTCCAAAATATCGATCGAATCAAGCCCGAGTCCATCTCCGTACAAAGGCGTGTCGGGGGACACCTCACCTGGCTTGACCTCAAGATTCAAAGACGTTATGAGCAGATGAATCACCTCGGCTTCGAGCTCGTGCTGAGGGACTGAAATTGCCGAAACGACAGCAGAAAGTTCCATTAGACTTGGCCTGGTTTTTTGGGAAGGGCGGGCTCTGATGCAGACGCGGTGAAGAGACCTGTGCTGCGCGTGCATGCGCGCCAAAAAGTACGGTTTCATCTTAACATTTGCACCCCAAAGCAGGCCCATAAAAGAGACCCGTTCGCCCCTACCAACTTGATATGAAACCTGCACCTTCTGCAACGCACCTCGTTCTAATTCCCTGCTACAACCCCGGCATAAAAGTGATCGAGTTGGTGCGCAAGGTTCTGGACCAATGGTCGCCAGTGTGGGTCGTCGTCGATGGCAGCAGCGACGCGAGTACGGAGCTTTTGTTGGCACTGGCGCTTCATGACAAAGAGCTCCAGGTCATCGTGCAACCCTGTAACGGAGGCAAGGGCAGTGCGGTACTTCGCGGCATCAGCGAAGCGTTGCTGCAAGGTTACACCCATGCCCTGACTCTCGATGCGGACGGTCAGCATCCGGTCGGGCTGATACCCAAATTCATGGCGCGCTCCGTTGCCGAACCTGGCAGTCTGATTCTTGGTAAACCCGTGTTCGACGCCAGCGCGCCTGCCTTGCGCGTGAACGGCCGAAAGGTGTCCAACAGTTGGGCGAATCTGGAAACGCTGTGGGCCGGGATCGGCGATTCGCTGTACGGGTTTCGGGTCTACCCGATGCGCGAGCTGCAATCCGTCATGCAGCGCAGCCGCTGGATGCGCCGCTTTGATTTCGATCCAGAAGTGGCTGTACGGCTGTGCTGGGCCGGACTCAAACCCGTAAATATAGACGCACCGGTGCAGTATTTCGGCGCCCACGAAGGAGGGGTTTCGCATTTCAAGTATGGACGCGACAACCTGCTGCTGACCTGGATGCACGCCCGCCTGTTCGTCGAGTTTCTGTTCCGCCTGCCCGTGCTGCTGATTCGGCGGCGATAGCGCGGCGGACAGTTTCTGTTATCCAAACTCAAACAAAAACGCCCCAGAACCGCGGGGCTCTGAGGCATGTATTTGGTGGCCTGGGGCGGAATCGAACCACCGACACAAGGATTTTCAACCCTCTGCTCTACCGACTGAGCTACCGGGCCAGCGCCGCCGATTGTATATCAGCGATTGGGGGGTTCGCCGCCACCCAGGCGCAAGGTTTTCAGCCTGGCTAGCTGGCTAGAGTCCGCGCTTGCCGCGCGAAAGGTCAACCCCCAGCTGCTTGAGTTTGCGGTACAGGTGTGTGCGCTCCAAGCCGGTTTTTTCGGCTACGCGCGTCATCGAGCCCCCTTCCTTAGCCAGGTGAAACTCGAAATAAGCTTTCTCGAATCCGTCGCGGGCTTCGCGCAATGGTTTCTCAAGCGAGAAATTTTGCGTCGGTTGAGGACCATGATCGGCCAGCGCCGGCATCGCACCCGCCGCCACGACGGCTTCTATGGTCATGTCGCGCGGCAGCGCTACTGGGCTGAATGCCAGCGGCTTGCGTCCGGCGTTTTTGCTTAGCCCCTGCTCCACCGCCTTCAACAATTTCTGAAGCGTGATGGGCTTCTCCAGAAAAGCCATTGCGCCAATTTTGGTAGCCTCGACCGCGGTGTCGATGGTCGCATGCCCACTCATCATGATCACCGGCATGGTCAACAGGCCGCTCGATGACCATTCTTTCAGCAGCGTGACCCCGTCGGTGTCGGGCATCCAGATGTCGAGCAGCACCAGGTCGGGCCGGGCTTGCGCACGGGCGGCTCGTGCCTGCGCGGCGTTCTCGGCCAGATCGACCTGATGACCTTCATCGTTAAGAATTTCCGAGAGCAAGTCCCGGATGCCCAATTCGTCATCGACGACCAAAATTGTTGCCATGGTGGGAAAAATCCTTTGCGTTTTTCTGACCGGCGGCGTGTGTAACCGAATGTGTTGTTATGCCGCCACTGCGAATGATAACGACACTTGCACCCCGCTCACCACGCCGTCCTGCTCAAGGTTCGAAATATCGACCCGCGCACCATGCTCATCGGCGATTTTCTTGACTACCGCCAGGCCAAGCCCGGTGCCTTTCGCCTTGGTCGTCACATAGGGCTCGAAGGCGCGCTTCAGGATGTGCGGTGAAAACCCGACGCCTGCGTCGCGCACTGTAAGGCGGACTCGACTGGTGGCTTCGGCGTAGTCGGTCTTGATCACTACCGCAGTGGCAGCCAATTTTTCTGCCAGGGCTGAGCCGGCTGCAGCCAGCTCCGCCACACGGGTGGCTTGGGCGTCCTGCGCGTTTTGCAGCAGGTTGTGGATGACCTGCCTGAGTTGCTGGGCGTCGCCCCGAATCGGCGGCGCGCGCGGGTCCAGCTCCGAGCGCACCGGTATTTGGGCGTTCTCGCTGGCGTAGAGCACCAATACGTCGCCGATCAGCGCGTTTAGGTCGGTTGGACTCATCTCGGCCGATGGCAGGCGGCCGTAGTCGCGAAATTCGTTGACCAGGCGCTTCATCGCATCGACCTGATCGACGATGGTCTTGACCGACTTGGTGAGCAGCTTCTGCTCGACCTCTCCGAGTTTGCCGCCCAGCTTCATCTCAAGGCGCTCGGCCGACAGCTGAATCGGCGTGAGCGGATTCTTGATCTCGTGGGCCAACCGCCTTGCGACTTCGCCCCAAGCCTGCGCGCGCTGGGCCGAAACCATCTCGGAGACGTCGTCGAACACCAGCAAAAACTCTTCAGTGCCGGACATCTTTGCACCGCGTGCGATCAGCGTGATCGCGGAATCGGGTGAGCCGGGCAGCGCCGGGTTGAGCTCGAAGGATTGCTGCCACTGTTTGAGCCCGCGCTTCAACGCATCGTCGCCATGGCCGTCGTCAAACTGCATGCCGACGTCTTTGGCGAAGGTCTCAAGCCCCGGTACATCACCGAGTGAGCGGCCCTGATAGGCAGCCAGCGGAACCCGCAGTATTCGCGTCGCACCGGGGTTGCTCGACTGGATGCGGCCCTGCGCGTCGAGCACGATGACGCCAGCCGTCAGGTTGTCGAGGATGGTCTGAAGGTTGTCGCGCGCGGCATCGACCTGACTCATGCTTTGCTGGACCGCCGAGCGGGCGTCCGAAAGCTGCTGCGTCATTTGTGCGAAAGAGCGCGTGAGGCCGCCGAGTTCGTCGCGGCTTTGCAGCACCGCCT
>JAJAYS010000139.1 GCA_026786065.1 Polaromonas sp. | reverse complement strand
GTTGAAAACCAGCTCGACCTTGTCAGGCGGGACCCGCAACTCGTCAATAACAAAGCGGCGCGCCGTGTCGCCGAGCACGATCACGGTGGTGGCGAGCGAAAACACCCAACGGCTCGCGGCCCTGAAAGGCGCAGGAATCGTGCTATAGAACTGCGGCAATTGAGCGGCATGCAGATGCAGCACCACAGGCACCCCAAGCAGCCGGCAGCAGGCGATAAGCACACCCTTGCGAAAGACGCTCAGGCGCTCGGCCATGTTGACGTGCACGCCAGCCAAACGGCCACTAAAACGGCCGGCGACAATGCGCGCCAGCGCGGTGGCCAGCACGGCCATTGAACCCAGCGCACTGCCCTGGCCTCGCGTGTCCAGTGCGCAAAGCTGCGCGCTACCTGCAGGCTGAGTCGCGGCCTGTGCCTGAATCAGATAATCGGCAACCTTGAACATGCCGCCGCCTATCGTGCCCAGCGGGGATGCCAGATAGATGAATTTTCCGCGGTGCGGGGCCTGCTCGGCCGGGCGCAAGTCGTTTTTGTTCAGCGGGTGGCCCTCGGTGCCGGATGGATTGATCGCCGCTGTCGATCCACTCTGGGCGACGGCTCCTGAGCCTGCCCGGAGGACGCCGTCAGGCCTGGACACTTTTTTCCGCCAGGGCGCCGCTGTCTGACACCCGATTCGACCCGGTCACAGGAACCGCAGCGGACCGGCCAAGCGGCTCCCGCAGTATGCGGGTGGCGATGCGTTCGCGCGGTGGCCGCTGGCGAGGGAACAGGCCGAGGACCATTCCGGCCGTGTTAAAGCACCAGGACGCCACCGCATACCGGGCCTGAGCCAGTGATTTTTTTCGCCAGGCCATCACGCCGAAGGGCAAGGCTAAAAGCGCGGCCCCCGCAGCCAGCCGGAGGCCAGGTGCGACTGGCCAGAAAAACATGCTGGCCAGCACCGCCCACCAGGCCAGCACGGCAAGGTAAAGCCGCAATTCTTTCAGTCCGCGAAGCACGTCGGGAAACCGCGATTGGCCCAGCGAAGCCCGAATCAGTTCGCCCGGTCCGCGAATGTAGCCACTGCGAAAGCGTCGAACCAGGAGTTGGTACGGGGGCACGTCGTGACCGAAGTGGGTTACCGCACCGCGCGCCACGCGCAACATTTCCCAGCCCGCCGCCCGCAGCCGCGTGGCCACGTCGTATTCCTCGTAACTGTGCAGGTTGCGATCTGAAAAATAACCAACCGATTCGATCGCGCTGCGCCGGTACAAGCCGCCGCAGTCGAGCCGGTCCACGATCCGCGCTTCCTGACTCCTATGCACGCGCGCTTCCCGCATCACGTATTCCAGGCTTTCGGCATTCAGCTCGACGAGTTTTCCGCCAACGCCAGCCAGCTCGGGCCGGGCTTTTAAAATCGCCACCGCGTGCTCGAGGAAACCGTCGATCAGCTGCATGTCGCCATCCATGATGTAAACGAACTCACCGAGCGAATGCTGATAACCGAGCTGCGGGCCGATGCCGCAACAGCGCTCGTCCGGGTTTAGCAGCTGCACGACGCGAATTGGAAAAGCCATCGCCAGCGCAATGGTTTGATCGCTAGAGCAGGAGTCGGCAAGAACGACTTCGCCGCCGACCTTGGAGACACCGTCTAGCGCACTGCGAATCGCCGCCGAAATGTTGCGCTCTTCATTGAGCGCCTTGATGACCACTGAAACCGTGCAGGCGGAGCTGGCAGCGGCCGGGGCCGTGGTGGAACTGTTCATCGCGGCTTACCCAACGCTCAAAGAAGGGGAAGTCCGCCTGATGCGCCACGACTCCCACTGCCGCACCAGACTGCCAGGAAATAGCAGGGTCATGGCTGCAGTGGACCACCATCGCATTGATCGGCCGGCATAGGTGCAACTGAACAGCACCTGCACCGCCTTGCCGCGCTGGCCCACTGCCAGCGCTTCGCGTGCCAGGGTGACTTCGATGTGGCCAACCATCCTGAGTAGCGACCGCCTGCCAGCGCGGTTTAAGGTGCCTGCGCGGCCGTGACCGCGTTCGCGCATCCGGTGCACGAAAGCCGGAATCTCCAGGCGCGGGATGGCGCCGGACAGGCTGTTTACAACATCGGCGCGGTAAGCCACCAGCGGAGCCTGAACCAGCACGATGGGCGATGCCTCGCCAAGGCGCAGGAAAAGGTCTATGTCTTCGCCGACCGATTCACCCGGCGCGAAGCACGGCTGCATTCCGGCAAGTCGGGTGGTCCGTACCGCCACCGCGCTGGTGTGCAGGTTCGGGCTCTGCATCCAGCGGACCGGCAGATCGACGATCAGTTCGACCGGATAAGGCTTGGCTGGCACCTGCCAGGTGGGGGGCCAGACCTCGTGGTCGGTATGGTCGATGGTCAGGAAGCTCGTCGCTGCGACATCGGCCTCAGGATGCAGACGCTGTGCCTCAATGAGGGTGGTGAAATAGTCCGGATGCAGCCAGTCGTCGGCATCGAGAAACGCTACCCACTCGCCTCGGGCCAGCGAGATACCCAGATTGCGCGCACGGGAGACCCCGCCATTGGGCTGCCTGATGACGCGGATTCTGGGGTCGGCCAAGGCTTCGACAAGGTCCGCCCCGCCGTCGGTAGAGCCATCGTCAACAACGATCACCTCGAAGTCAGACACGCTCTGGTTCAATGCCGATCGAAGCGCGGTTTCAATATAGGGCGCTTTGTTGTAAAGCGGTACAACGACTGAGAATTTCACGGGACAGACCTCGCGGCAAGGGGGGTAATCGGTTTTCTGGAGGGCGGAGCATAGCGCCGGCTGTCGGCCAGCAGACGATTTTTGGCGGCCACCTCCACTGCGCAGCCCGCCAGAACGGCAAGCAGCAAGGCTTGAGCAATCACTTCGAGGTTGTAGCCGAACAGTGCAAGCGGCACTTCGCTGACAGAGCGCATCGCAATCGCCAGGAACAGGGCCAGACTGAGGCCACCACTTTGCCGGGTGTAGCGAATTGACAATGCCAGCAGCACCAGGGAATACAGAACCAGCGATACCGCGCCGACGGAGCCCGAGCGGGACAGCGTGTCCATGAACTGGTTGTGCCCGTGGGTGGCGTACGGCATGGCAATACTGGTGCGAAATTCGGCATTCCAAAGAGTCGGTCCATAGCCGAAGACCGGGTTTCTTTGCCATTCGTCGTAGGCGATCGCCCAGATCTTGTCGCGGCCCGTCAGGGACGCCAGCTCGGCCCCTTGGCTGGTCGCCAAAAGTCTTCAATCTGGCCCCCGAGATCGCTCAATGCCAGTACCCCACCGATCGCGACCAGACAGATGATGACGATCAGCAAGGACACCACACCCACCGCCGGGTTTTTTGGATCACTGACGCGGCGCCACATCTGCGGCCCGGTGCGCAAGGCCATAAGGCACAGCGAGCAGACCACAAAGGTGGCCCATGCGGTCTTGGATTGCGCGAAAAAAAGAGCCGCCAGGCCGACAATCCAGGCCAGGCGGTTCAGCCAGCGGGAACGGTACGGTGATGCCTGCAAACACAGCAGGCCCAGTTGCGCGAGCAAACCCATCGCAACAGCATGCTGGGCGAGCCCGGCAAATCGCGGCACCCCCGGCAGCAAGCCCTGGCCATAAGCCGCGTCGAGCACCATCGCCGGCTCGAAAGGGATGAACACCAGGCTGACGGTGATCAAAAGTGTTATTGCATCGCGCACTGCGTGAATTGCCCGCTCCCGTTCGATCCCCGTCGCCAGAATCGCCGCCATGCCGATCACCAGGGGATAGGCGTAATCGTGCGACACCAGCGGGTTGGCGCCAAACAGCGCGGGCAGGGCCACCGTACCGGTCCAGAACACTACGAAGGCCAGCAGTAGAAAGCCGGGCGGCGGTGGCTGATCCTTGCGGCGCAGCCAGCGGGTGATGATGCGCTCGCCCGCAACGGTCAATATCAACAACGAAATCAGCGGTTGAAGCACGGCCACCAGCGGATGGCGCAAGAGGCCGGCTTCCGGCAAGTCGTACTCGAGAAACACCGAAGTCATATCCCGGCCGGAAACCAGCACGATGACCCCGCTGATGAACACGATGCCGTAGAAAGCCCAATGAAAATAGCCACGTTCGCGGATTGCGGTAATCCGGACCGCACCGATCATGCCGATCACCGAGGCCAAAGCCGCAAAGACGGCACCCGCGATCAAAATGACCGTGGTCACACTCAGATTCACAAGGCGCTTTCCGGGGTGCGCTCTGCTGGTCCACTGCGCAGGTGCTGGCCAGCTCGCAAGCGGGCTTGCAGGCGCGGTACGAATCGCAAAATCATCGAGATGGTGCGTTCACCCAGGCATTGCGGCCACACCAGCAGCAGCAGCAGCGTCGCCAGAGCGGCTGCGCCGGCGGCTGCGAGCGACAACAGCGCAAAGGCATACCCCGCAACCGCCTGCTGCGCAACCAGTACGCTAAAGGACACCGCCAGCGCCAGGAGCGCACCGCGGCCGAGCTCAGGCAGCACATCGCGCACATGCAGGCCAAGCGCCTTGAAAGCCGCAGTACCGATCACCAGCGCACGCAGCACCAGCAGCGCCGCAGCGACCGCCGCTGCCTGCAAAATTCCGTTGCCCGCAAACAGGTAAAACCCAGCCGCACCCACCGCCACCAGCGGAAGCTGCAGCGCGAACTCATGGCTCTTGCGCCGGGTGTTCCAGAGTATGGGTGTCGAGATGGCCCAGATCACATAGGCCGGCATGGCAAAAAACAGGATCCCCAGCACCCAGCCGGCATCGACCCACTTGGCGCCGTAGAGAAATGCCACTGCATCCGGCGACATCAGCCCGAAGACCGCGAAAGCTGGAATGCCGAGCACGCAGACGCTCGCGACCATTTGCAGATAAGCCCGACCGAGGCGCGGGATGTCGTGCTGCAGGCGCGCTCCGGCAGCAGTAAACGCCGGTTGCAGCGCACCCAGCAGCACACTGTTGGGCAGGGTTGCGAGGTTATACGCGACGTTGTAGAGGCCCAGCGAGGTGGCATTGAGCAAACGCGCGATTAGGATTCGATCAAGGTTGTTCAGCACCCAGTTGACGATGTTCGTCAGAAACACGGCCCTACCGGTGCCCATCGCCAGACTGGCCGACGGATACCAGAAAAGCGGCTTCACCGGATGCGGCTTGAGCGCGTAACCGAGGACAAACTGGGCTACAGCCTGAACCAGCCAGGCCGCCACCAGCGACTGCACTCCCCAGCCGGCGAAGGCCATTGGCAGACCGACCGCCAGATAGCCTAGCGCGTAGCTGCCAACCTGGATCAGGCCCACCGCGCGGAAATTCAGCTCGCGCTGGAGCAAAAAGGTGGCCGGCGAGGCGGCGGCATTGAGCAGACACGCAACCGACAGCCATTCAATGACGTTTTGCGCCCGTGCCTCCCGAAAGTACCCGGCCAGGTATGGGGCACTGAAATACAACGCAACCATCGTGACCAGACCGACGGCGCACTGCCAGGTCCAGGCGAAACGTACGTCGTCGTCGTGCAGTTCGGTGCGCTGCAGCAGGCTCCAGCTAAAACCGAAACCCGACACGAAGCCTGCAAAGGTCAGCACCACCATGCCGATCGCGAAGACGCCGAAAGCCTCAGGCCCCAACGTACGCGCCAGCGCAACTTGCGCCCCCAATTGGAGCGTGAAACGCACCGCCGTCGAGGCGGCGCTCCACTTGACGGCCGAAACGCCGGACTTGCCGATGGCAGTAGAAGTCAACGCGGGTCCGATCGGTTGCGGCGAACTGCGATGGCCAGCATCAGCAGCAGTGCCACTACAAGCATGCGCAAGTTGTCGCGGTCCGGATTTTTCTCGGGCACCGCCGTGGGCTTTGCGGCAACCGGGCTTCGTCGCGGTCCCGGCTCGGTGCGCATGGAGACCACGACGGCATCCTGGGCTTGAACCTTCACCATGGTTAGCGCGTCCGGCTGGGGTACTGCCTTCTGGGCGTGCACTGGCAGATGCAGACAGCTGAACAGCCCTATCAGAGCGGATAAAACCAGACTTCGGAGCATAAAAACATCTTTCAAAACAGTTCGCTCATGGGTTGCCGGATAAAAACACAGCGCGGCAGCCAGCCTTTCTGGACCCCATGTACCTCCCGCAGAACGCTTTTCCCCATGTTCCCATTGCGGCGCAGAAGGACCATTGCCAACAGGCGCTATATAGCGTCGGAAAACGACCCAAGCCGCGATTTTTCTCCCGAACCACGCAATTCATGGGCCACCTCACCGGCGTAGCCCAGCGGGTTGCGCTGTTGCCAGTGCCAGGCGTCGCGGCACATTGCCTCGATGCCGTGCGACGCGCGCCAACCCAGCACCGACGCTGCCAGCGACGCGTCGGCAAAGTACTGCGCGACATCGCCAGCACGGCGCGGTACAAATTCAAAAGGTACGGAACGGCCGCTGGCGCGTTCAAAGGCGCGCAGAACTCCCAGCACACTCGTTCCGGCGCCGGTCCCGAGATTGACTGTAAAACTGCCAGGGCACTGGAGCAGTCGCTTGACCGCAGCGACATGACCCAGCGCGAGGTCCGTGACGTGCAGGTAGTCGCGCACGCCGGTTCCATCGGGCGTCGGGTAATCGTTGCCAAAGACCTGAAGTTTTTCGCGCTGACCGACAGCGACCTGCGCGATGTACGGCATCAGGTTGTTTGGCACGCCGCCCGGGTCTTCGCCAATCTGGCCGCTCGGATGGGCGCCCACCGGGTTGAAGTACCGCAACACGCCGACCCGCCAATCGGCCTGAGCCTTGGCTTGCGCGGCCAGCATCTGCTCGCACACCAGCTTGGAGTGGGCGTACGGGCTTTCTGGCGCGCACGCAAACGTTTCATCAATTGGCACGCTGGCCGGGTCGCCATACACGGTGGCGCTGGACGAGAAGACGATCGCGCGGCAGTCGACAGCCTGCATGGCCTGCATCACGCTGATTAACCCGCCGACGTTGTTTCGGTAGTACTTCAGCGGCTGCGCGACGCTCTCGCCCACTGCCTTGAAGCCGGCCAGATGAATCGTGGCCTGACACGCATGGCGCCGCAGAAGGCCCTCCACCCAAGGTCGGTCCTGCACGTCGCCGCGCTCGCAGACGACCGGTTGACCCGTTAATTGCTCGAGTCGCTTCAACACTGCCGGGCTGCTGTTGGAGAAGTCGTCCACCAGCACCGGGGCATAGCCAGCCTCGATCAGCGCGACCGCCGTGTGGCTGCCGATGTAGCCGGCGCCGCCGGTCAAGAGTACGCGTGGTTGTTGCGACATGGGTAGTGCAGTGTGGTGAATTCGGCTGATCTGATTAGTAGGGGTTCGTGGCTCCGACATAAAAAATATCGTAAGTGGGGGTAACCCGTTTTTCGAGAAAAAACTGTCCCGGCTCCGCTTTCAATAATCCTCCAGCGAAATCATCGCAGTGCTGTCATGGGCGGGCTGTCAGACGATGCCCTGACTTGAATAACCGCAGGCAAAGTATGTCCGCTGGTGCTTTCGGAATAGCCCGCGATGAAACGCTAAAAGCCCGCTTTTTCAAGAAAAAAGGGGCTGCTGGAAAAATGCAGCATGTAACAAGTTCGCGTGTCTGGATACGGGACGGGACGGGCCGGGACGCGCACAGCACTGCCCGGCGCGTTTCACGCACGCGCGCCTACATTCCGGCGTAGTTCGGACCGCCGCCGCCCTCGGGCGTTACCCAGACGATGTTTTGCGTCGGGTCCTTGATGTCGCAGGTTTTGCAGTGGACGCAGTTTTGCGCGTTGATCTGCAGGCGTGAGGTGTCGTCGGAGTTCTTCACGTACTCATAAACCCCAGCCGGGCAGTAGCGCGCTTCCGGCCCGGCATAGGTGGCCAGGTTGATGCTGACCGGCACGCTGGCGTCTTTCAACGTCAGGTGGGCCGGTTGCTGTTCTTCATGGTTGGTGTTGGAGATGAAGACCGAGGTCAGCCGGTCAAAGGTGATCTTGTTGTCTGGCTTGGGGTAGGCGATTTGCGGGCAGTCGGCCGCCGACTTGAGCGTAGCGTGGTCGGCCACGCGGTTATGGATGGTCCAGGGCGGCGCCTTGATGCCCAGCTTGGGCAGCATCCACAACTCGATGCCGTTCATGATGGAGGACAGGGCCAGGCCTTTTTTCATCCATTGTTTGGTGTTGCGCGAAACGTCCAGCTCGTCAAACAGCCAGCTTTTTGCAAATGCCTGGGGGTAGTCCGCAAGCTCGTCATGCTGGCGTCCGCTGGTCACTGCGGCGTACGCGGCTTCGGCGGCCAGCATGCCGGTTTTGATGGCCGCGTGGCTGCCCTTGATGCGCGCAAAGTTCAGAAAACCGGCTTCACAGCCGACCAGCGCGCCGCCCGGAAACACCGTCTTCGGCAGGCTCATAAGGCCGCCGCAGGTGATGGAGCGTGCGCCATAGCCGATGCGTTTGCCGCCTTCCAGGACCTGCAGGATGGCCGGGTGGGTTTTCCAGCGCTGCATTTCCTCGAACGGGCTGAGCCAGGGGTTGCTGTATTCCAGCCCGGTGATGAAACCGAGCGTGACCTTGTTCTCCTCCAGGTGGTACAAAAAACCGCCGCCATAGGTGGCGTTGTCCATCGGCCAGCCGAGCGAATGCACGACGTGGCCGGGCCTGGCCTTGGCCGGGTCAATTTCCCACAGCTCCTTGATGCCCAGCGCATAGGTCTGGGGGTCCCGGCCTTCGTCGAGCTTGTATTTGGAGATCAGTTGCCGGCCCAAGTGACCACGCGAGCCTTCGGCAAAGATGGTGTATTTGCCGAGCAGTTCCATGCCGAGCTGGAAGTGGTCGGTGGGCTGGCCGTCCTTGCCCACGCCCAGGTTGCCGGTGGCCACGCCCTTGACCGAGCCATCGTCGTTGTAAAGCATCTCGGCGGCCGCAAAGCCGGGGAATATCTCGACGCCCAAGGCTTCGGCCTGCTGGCCCAGCCAGCGCACCACATTGCCCAGGCTGACGACAAAGTTGCCTTCGTTGTGCAGGGATTCTGGAATGAGGAATTGGGGTGTGTTGATCTTGCCGGACCGGCTCAGAAACAGCATCTCGTCGCCGGTGACCGGCTGCGTCAGCGGGGAGCCGCGTTCTTACCAGTCGGGAAATAGCTCGGTGATGGCGCGCGGGTCCATCAGCGCACCGCTCAAAATATGCGCCCCAGGCTCCGAGCCTTTTTCGAGCACCACCACCGACAGCTCCGTGCCTTTTTCGGCAGCAAGCTGTTTCAGGCGGATCGCGGTGGCCCGCCCCCCCCCCCCCCCCCCCCCCCCCCCCCCCCCCGCCTTAAAAAAGAAGGGGGGGGCGGCGATAGGGGCGGGGGGTTGGTGGGTGTGT
>JAJAYS010000138.1 GCA_026786065.1 Polaromonas sp. | reverse complement strand
GTTTTACCGGCTGCTGCAGCAGTCAGTCGTCACCCAACCTGTGACTTACCGGGACATCATCCACCCGGCACAGGAAACCACCGAATCCGCTTAGTGGAGCTAAGCGGATACCCCTTGTATAAACACAGGTATAAATCACCCATGAAACCCGGCACTCCTGCTTTGCGCTCGCCACGTCTGCTGGACCAGGTTCGCGAGCGAATTCGTTACCTTCACTATAGTCTCAGCACCGAAAAAGCTTACCTGCACTGGGCCCGATTTTTCATCCGCTGGCATGGCCGCAGTGGGCCGATGCGGCATCCGCGTGCTATGGCTTCGCCGGAGGTGGAGGCGTTTCTGACCATGCTGGCCACCGAGCGTCAGGTATCGGCTTCCACGCACAACCAGGCGCTGAGTGCCTTGCTTTTCCTGTACCGCGAGGTGCTGGGGGTGGATTTGCCATGGCTCGATGGCGTTAACCGCCCCGCGCAAAAACGCCGCATTCCGAGCGTACTCACGCAGGCCGAGGTTTATGCACTGTTTCAGTTTCTGGAAGGCGAGATGGCTTTGCTGGCACGCTTGCTTTACGGCACGGGTATGCGGCTAATGGAAGGGCTGCGCCTTCGCATCAAGGATGTGGACTTTGATCGGCACGTCATCATTGTGCGGGAGGCCAAGGGCAACAAAGACCGGGTGGTAATGTTGCCCCATTCACTGGCACCCGCGCTGCGCCAGCAATTGCTGCACGCCCGGGATGTATGGGAGCGGGACCGGCAGGCCCGGCGCGGGGGCATTGATACGCCGCATGCGCTGGAACAAAAATACCCGCAGGTGGGAAACACCTGGGGCTGGTTCTGGTTGTTTCCTTCACCGACGTTCGCTATAGACCCGCGCTCTGGCGTGGAACGTCGCCACCACTTGTTTGAAGAGCGACTGCAGCGGGCCGTCAAAAAAGCGGTGAACCAGGCGGGTATCTGTAAGCCTGTGTCGGTACATACACTGCGCCACAGCTTTGCCACGCATTTGCTGCAATCTGGCACGGACATTCGCACAGTGCAGGAGTTGCTGGGCCATTCGGATGTGTCCACCACCATGATCTACACGCATGTACCGAAAGTGGCTGCGGGCGGTACAACCAGCCCACTGGATTCACTATCGACGGGCTAGGCTAAAAAAGAGACTTCTTGTCTCAGCGGTCAGCCAGTCAGCGCGACGCCCAGAACACCCCGAACCAGCTTTGCGGGTCGCTCCAGTGCTCGACATGGCCGAACCCGGCGCGTTTGAGCAGCGCCCGCATGCCGTCCAGCGTGTACTTGTACGAGCATTCGGTCAGCATGCGCTCGCCGGCGCCAAAGCGCCGTTCATGACCGGGCCAGCCGACCAGCAGGTCGCAGCGCGCCTGCAAGTGCATCTCGATGCGCGAGGCGTCGTTGTTGAACAGGGCCACATGCCGCCACTGCCGAACATCGAAGTCGGCGGCCAGCAGCTCATTGAGGTTGAGCAGCAGGTTTTTGTTGAAGGCCGCCGTGACGCCCAGCGCATCGTCGTAGGCGGCCTCCAGCACCTCGGCCTGCTTGACCAGATCGATACCGAGCAACAGCCCGCCACCGCCAGCGCCGGACGCCTCGGCGATGCGCTGCAAAAAAGTCAGCGCCTGGTCGGGGTGGAAGTTGCCCAAGCTGGAGCCCGGATAGAAAAACACCCGGTCTCGCACCTGCACCTCGACCGGCAACTGCAAACCCGCCGAAAAATCCATGCCCAGGCCAACGATGTCGAGTGCCGGATAGTTTTTCTGCACCTGCGCGGCGGCCTCGCGCAAAAACTCCACCGAAATATCGACCGGCACGTACTGCGTCGGCGCCAGGTGCGGAATCAGCGCCAGCGCTTTGGCGCAGTTGCCGGCCCCGAGGTCGATCAGGCAGGCTTGGCTGACGCCCGAGCGCGCAATCGCCGCGACGATGGCCGCATTCGACGCCTGAAAAATGCCGGCTTCGGTGCGCGTCGGGTAGTACTCGTCGAGGCCGGTGATCGCCTCGAACAGCTTGGAGCCGAGCGGGTTATAGAAATACTTCGGCGAGATCACCGCCGGCCGCTGCAGCAGGCCGGCCGTCACCTCGGCCGCGTCGCCGACCGTCTGGGCCGCCGGCAGGTCGCCGTAGGAGTTGATGAACTTCGGAAATTTGACCGGTGCCGGGGGCGCCACAGTCGCTGCGCTGATTGGAGACTGCATGGGAAGTTGCATGGGTAGCTGCATGAGAACAGGCCAGTCGCCCTGGCGGTGTGTTTGAAACATCGATTGGAGATCGGCTTGCCCGACCCGGTCTGTAGGACGTGGCCGGTTTGACTGCCAGATAGCCGCCGCATGGCGCGTCCCGGCCTTGGCGCGGCCGCCGATCATGCCGCAATCGTGCCGGGATGGATAAAATTCCGGCCATGTCCGCTCGCTCCCGCCTGACCGATGCGCGCCCCGCCGCAAGTTTGACTGCAAGCGCTGCGCGTCGGCGTTTCGTCAAGCAGGCGGGTCGGCGCGCTAATGGCGCCCGGCCTGGCGCTGCAGGCCCAGGCCC
>JAJAYS010000137.1 GCA_026786065.1 Polaromonas sp. | reverse complement strand
GGTGGGGCTCCTGATGAAGATAACAACACACCATGTCGGCCCGACGGGCGCAGCGCCGGAGGGCGCACACTTTGTCGGTAACCGACTGGTAACCAGCGCAGAATCTTAACGGCCCGCAGCGCCCCTGCGATGTAGGCAAGCGCAGACAAAGTGCACCAAATCAGGCTGCATCAAGGCCGTCCGGATCGCCCCCGCAAAGAATGTGGGGAAATTTTGGCCCTTGGGAATAGAAAAATCCGGCCTCGCAAGGGCAGCCGACGGGCTCTTACAAGCTGCTGGAATACTGGTTTTCGACCTCAAAAAGGATGCAAAAACCAGTGGTTTATCTTTTACGGACCCTCTGCATAACCCCTGCGGCCTGCGATCGACCGGGCTCTGGCGCTCTGCTGCGTTGCTTTTCTTAGCCCTTAACGGGTCTTTTGGCTGCAAAAAGGCGCCTTGCAGCCCCTCCCGATCCGGCCGACGCAGGCCGGCAAGAATTATGCAGAGGGTCCTTACCGCCTTCGTAAAAAACGCTTGCGGGCCTTTTAAGAGGCAAGGTTTTCCGAGTTGCGCGTTTCGAGGAGTATTTCAGCAGCGGTTAAGTCCGGGTTAAGTCCGGGTTAAGTCCGGGTTAAGTCCGGGTTAAGGCGGGCGCCTCTATGCTGCGGCACTCCACACGCTGGCCTTCTTCGTGCTCCAACAACCGCTCGCCTCGCCTGTCCTCGGCCCCGCGCCAACCGGTCATTCCCGCGCCCTCCCCGGGTTTGCATCGGGCGTTACCGGAGTGACCGTGGCCGGCTTTTTGTTGCTGCTGCTGTGGGACCTGTCCGGCCTGGACCTGACCGTCGCCCGATGGTTCGGCAGCCTGAACGGCTTTGCGCTGCAGTCGCACTGGTTTTGGGAAGGGGTGCTGCACGGAGGCGTGAAGCGGGTCCAGTGGCTGCCTGCGGGCCTGCTGATCGCGATGGTGGTGCTGCCGCTCGGCTTTATGCGCAAGCTCGCGCTGCCTCAGCGGCTGCAGCTCGCGGGCGGCACCTTGCTGGCGCTGGCGCTGATCAGCGGGCTGAAGCTGGGCAGCGGCACCAGTTGCCCGTGGGATCTCCAGGAATTCGGCGGCGCCGCGCTGAAGGTATCGCACTGGCATTGGGGCACGGCCGATGGCGGCGGTGGCCACTGCTTCCCCGCAGGCCATGCTTCGGCCGGCTTTGCGTACCTCAGCGGATATTTCGTTTTCCGCCGTATCGACCCCCGCGTAGCCCGCTGGTGGCTAATCGGCGCGCTGGCTGCAGGCTTGGCCCTGGGCTTGGCGCAGCAATTGCGCGGCGCGCATTTCATGAGCCATACCCTGTGGACCGCCTGGCTGTGCTGGCTGGTCGGAGCGCTGCTCGACGCCGCAGTCAGTCGTCGGCGCCAACAAACATGCGCACCCGCTCCAACACCGGCGAGCGGCTTCGCAGCACCGGCGCCATTGACGCCACCAGCGTGACATGGCCGACACCTGCCAGTAGTTCTGACTCGACGCGCACTCCGCTCTGGCGCAGGCGCCTAGCCAGCGCCTCGGTGTTACGTTCGGGATTGACCACGCTGTCGCTGCGCGCCGCCAGCAGCAGGGCCGGGGGCGATGCGCTTGACGCGTGAACCAGCGGCTGGCTGTCGGCAGGCGTCGCTGGCCAGTCAAATGCAACTTGGGCCAAAGGGTTCAAAATCGGCAAAAAATCGTAGGGTCCGGCCAGGCCTATCCAGCCTGCAAGCTGCTTTGGGCGCAAGCCCAGCGGCGCCAGCCAGCGCGCGTCGAGGGCAAGCATCGCGGCGTTGTAGGCCCCGGCACTATGGCCCATGACAAATATCCGCTCTGCATCGGCGCCGTACTCAAGGGCATGGTCGAAGGCCCAACGGACGGCCAATGCGCTGTCCTGCAGAAACACCGGATAGCGGTAGGCCGGACTCAAACGATAATCGGCGATCAGCGCGACGATCCCCTGTGAGGCCAGGGCCTCGCCGATAAAGCGAAAATCCGCCCGGTCGCCCGACGACCAGTTGCCGCCGTAGAAAAACACCACCAGCGGTCTCGCCTGGCGCGCTCGCGTCGCGCTGCCGGCCTGCGGCCGATAAAGATCCAGCCGCTGCCGTTGATGCGGGCCATAAGCCAGACCTTCGGTGCCTTGGTAGGTGTTCCGTGGCACAGTGGCATTGAGCAGGTCGGCGCCGCTGCAGGCCGACAACAGGCCGGGCAACATGGCAAGCAAGGATCGTCTGTGCAGGGGGCCCGTTTTGGGTTTCATTTGTGGCTATTATTGCCCCGGCCCCTGCTAAACCGCTTCGACGAGTGGCCCGAACGAGTGCAGGCGAAGGACATGCCCCGGAGCCGGCCGCGCGGTGCAGGTCCGGTTCACGGAGCGCAACGCAGCGACACGCGGCGCAGAGCGGGCCTGCGTGACGCCGCCGCGTCAACGTCAAGGAACGCGGCAGATTTTCAGCATGTTGGTGCCGCCTGGCGCGCCCATAGGCTCGCCGCAGGTGATCGCATAGACATCGCCACTTTGCACGATGTTGCGGCGCAGCAGGTGGCCTTCGGCTTGATCAAGAGCGGTGTCCCGGTCGGCGCTTTGGTCCATCAGCAGCGGCTGGACGTTGCGATAGAGCGTCATCTTGCGCTGCGTCTCAAGCCGGGGCGTCAGCGCGTAGATCGGCACCCGGATGTCGTGGCGGCTCATCCACAGCGGCGTAGATCCGCTGTCGGTCAGCGCGACGATGGCCTTGGCGCCCAGGTGGTAGGCAGTGAACAGCGCACCCATCGCGATCGACTGATCGATCCGGTTGAAGGTCTTTCCGGTGAAGTCGCTGTCGAGTTCCTTGTACTCGGCTTTCTCGGCCTCGATGCAAATCTTGGCCATCTCCTCCACCGTCTCCAGCGGGTACCTGCCCGCCGCGGTTTCGGCGCTGAGCATCACCGCGTCGGTGCCGTCAAGCACCGCGTTGGCGACGTCGCTGACCTCGGCCCGCGTCGGCACCGGATTGACGATCATGCTTTCCATCATCTGCGTTGCGGTGATGACCAGTTTGTCGTGCGCGCGTGCCATTTTTATCATGCGCTTTTGCAGCGCCGGCACGGCCGCGTTGCCGACTTCGATCGCCAGGTCGCCGCGGGCCACCATGATGCCGTCGCTGACAAGCATGATCTCATCGAGTTTGGGAATCGCTTCGGCGCGCTCGATCTTGGCGATCAGGCCGGGCTTGTGTTTGTACGGCGCAGCGGCCACGTTACAGAGCTGGCGGGCCATCTCCATGTCAGTGGCGTTTTTTGGGAAGCTCACGGCCACGTAGTCGGCCTGAAAACTCATCGCGGTCTTGATGTCGTCCATGTCTTTGGCGGTCAACGCGGGCGCAGTCAGCCCGCCGCCCTGCTTGTTGATGCCTTTGTTGCTCGACAGGTCGCCGCCGACCTTGACCGTAGTGTGGACCTCCTCGCCGAGCACCGCATTGACGACCAGCACGATCAGCCCGTCGTTCAGCAGCAGCACGTCACCCACCCTGACGTCGCGCGGCAGTTCCTTGTAGTCGAGCCCCACACCCTTGATGTCGCCCAGGGCGCTGCGCGACGCGTCAAGCACGAACTTTTGCCCCTGCACCAGCGCCACCTTGCCGTCGGCAAACTTGCCCACGCGTATCTTCGGCCCCTGCAGGTCGGCCATGATGGCGACCTCGCGGCCAGCGCGCTGGGCGGCCTCGCGAACCAGTTTGGCCCGATCTACGTGGTCCTGCGCGGTGCCATGACTGAAGTTGAGCCGGACCACATCCACCCCGGCGCGGATCATGTTCTCCAGCATGACAGCATCGCTCGATGCGGGGCCCAGCGTGGCAACGATCTTGGTGGCGCGACGTGCCGCTGTGGGGGTCGGTGCTTTGGTTTCTGGTCTTTGCATGCTGCGGTCCTAAAAGTTACCAACGCGTTTCCCGGGCTGATTTGACCGGGCGTTTACCGGCGCCATTTGCAGCGCCGGGCTCAGTATGCCGTGCGTGCGCGGTTGTGCGCTAACGACAGGGCAAACTTCAAGAAAAAACGGCAAAAACCCTAAGTTTTATCGGCGTTTGCAGCTATTGAAATTATAGCAAATCAAGCTTGGGAGCGACGCTGCAGGATCTCGAAGGCCGGCAGCGTCTTGCCCTTGAGCATTTCCAAAAACGCGCCACCGCCGGTCGAGATGTAGTCGACCTGTTTTTCGATGCCGTACTTGGCAATTGCAGCTAGCGTGTCGCCGCCGCCGGCCAGCGAGAACGCCGGGCTTTCGGCGATGGCCCGTGCGATGCCTTCTGTGCCGGCAGCGAAGGCGTCGAACTCGAACACGCCGACCGGTCCGTTCCAGACAATGGTGCCGGCCGCCTTAAGCTGCGCGGCCAGTCGCGCGGTAGTTTCTGGGCCAATGTCCAGGATCAGGTCGTCGTCGGCGACCTCGCGGGCCGGTTTGACGGTGGCGAGCGCATCGGCACCAAAGCTTTTCGCGGTGACTACGTCGGTTGGAATCGGCACCGCCGCGCCGCGTGCGCGCATCGTTTCAATCACTGCGCGGGCCTCGGCCATCAAGCCCGGTTCCGCCAGACTTTTCCCGATTTTCATACCGGCCGCCAGCATGAAGGTGTTGGCGATGCCGCCACCGACGATCAGCTGATCGACCTTGCCGGCAAGAGCTTTGAGAATCGTCAGTTTGGTCGAGACCTTGCTGCCGGCGACGATAGCCACCAGCGGCCGGCGCGGGTTTGCCAGCGCCTTGGAGATCGCGTCCAGCTCGGCCGCCAGCAACGGCCCGGCACAGGCCACCGGCGCAAATTGCGCAATGCCGTAGGTCGAGGCTTCGGCACGGTGCGCCATGCCGAAAGCGTCGTGCACGAAGATGTCGCAGAGCGCGGCCATCTTGCGCGCCAGCGTTTCGCTGTTTTTCTTTTCGCCGACGTTCACGCGGCAGTTCTCCAGCATAACCAATTCCCCAGGCTGAACCTCGACACCGCCCAGCCAATTGGCGACCAACGGCACGGTGCGCTTCATCAGTTCGCCCAGACGGGCCGCCACCGGAGCCAGCGAGTCAGCAGGCGTGAACTGCCCCTCGACCGGCCGACCCAGGTGCGAGGTCACCATGACGGCTGCGCCAGCCTTCAGCGCCATCTCCAGGCAAGGGATGGACGCGCGGATGCGGGTGTCCTCGGTGATGCGGCCAGCGTCATCCTGCGGCACATTGAAATCGGCGCGTATGAAAACACGTTTGCCGGAGGCTTTGCCCGCCGCACACAGGTCAGAAAAACGGATGAAGTCCATGAACGGCCCACACAAATTGGAAAACAAACCGGCGCAACATCGCCCCGACGCCAAATTGTAGGTGGCCCGCCCCCGAAAATGCCCGCCGCGGAGGGGCTTGCTGGTCATGACGAGCAAGGGCAGCGGGTCTGGCCTTGGCCTGTCCTGAGCCTGTCGAAGGGCCAGCACGCGGGCGAAGCGGCCCGCTCGGGGGTAGGGAGAGACACGCAGTTCGCGACCGTGGGGGCCACATTCACCAGCCCAAACCCAGATGCAGCGGAAGATATACGGCCATGCCGGAGGCGATGGTGCCGAGCACGCCGCGCCGCCAGTAGTACCAGGCTGCACCGACCACCGCTGCCACTATTCTGGCGTCTTTGAGAGTAGCGACGAGCATGCCTTGAGTCATCACGATTTCCGGCACGACGACTGCGGCCAATGCGGCGATGGGCGCATAGTCCATGCCGCGTTGCACCCACTGCGGCGGGCTCCACGGCTTGCTGGAGAAAAAGAAAAACGCGCGCGTGACCACCGTCACCAGCGTCAGGCCAATGATGGTTCCCACAGTCCACAGGTCGGTCTGGTTCATCGCATCAGAACCGGGGTTTGGGCCCGTCCCCGTCGGTGGGAGTGGCCTGTGGATTGCGCGAGAGTCCCGGTTTTTCCAGCATCAGGCAAACCGCCACGGCTGCAGCGATGGCCACCAGGATATTGAGCTTCAAAGGCAGCGCAAAGGCGGCGACCGCAGCCGAGCCGGCAACACCGGCCGAGACGATGCGCAAGCGCGAGCTGGCCAGCGAACACAAAATACCCAGCAGCGCCAGAATGCCGGCGAAGCCCAGCCCCCAGGACAGCGGAATGGTATTGGCCAGCGCAATGCCTAGCAAGGTCGCACCGACCCAGCTGACCCACATGACCGCGCAGTTGCCGGCCAGCCAGGCTTCCTGCGCACGCTGGCCTACGGAGTCCGGCGACGGCTGCGGAAAACGCTGCGTGAACAATGCGTAAGTCATATCAACCGTAAAGTAGCCGCTGACCAGCCGCCGCCACAGCGGCTGGTGCATCATGTACGGTCGCAAATGCGCGCTGAACACCACAAAGCGCAAGTTGACGCAGAAACCGGTTGCCAGAATCACCCACATTGGGGCTCCGGCGGCAATCAGCGGAATCGCCGCCAGTTGAACGCTACCAGCGAAAACCAGCAGCCCCATCAGCAGAGCTTCAACCAGGCTCATGCCCGACTTGATCATCGCCACGCCGGTCATCAAGCCCCACGCCGCAATGCCCGGCGCGGCACTGGACAGTTCAAGCATGCCGACCCGGAACTCGGGATGCCGGTACAAAGCCGGCGTCATGCCGCTGGTTTGGAGTCGAACACCGCGCCCGGCGCCACGGCGTAGCCCCGCAAAAACTCTCCCGCAGCCAGCGCTTTGCCGCCCGCTTTTTGCAGCCGGGAAACGCGCAGCACACCTTCGCCCGTCGCCACATCGATGCCGGCTGCGCTGACCGCGAGGATCTGCCCCGGTGCGCCGCCTGCCGCTGCGGTTTCGAGCGCGCAGGCCTGCCAAAACTTAAGGCTTTCACCTGCGAGCACGCCACTCGCTCCTGGCGCCGGGTTGAAAGCGCGAATCTGCCGGGCCAACAGCGCCGCAGGGCCATTCCAATCAAGGGCAGCCTCGCGTTTGTCGATTTTTCCGGCGTAACTGACGCCCTCAGTCGGCTGAGGGGTGGCTCGCAATGTACCGCCACCCGCCCGTTTCAGCGCCTCGACGATCAACTCGCCGCCAAGCGCGGCGAGCCGGTCATGCAGGCTGCCGGTGCTGTCGTCGGCATGAATCATTAATTTTTCAGTTAGCAGCATGCCTCCGGTATCCAGGCCGGCATCCATTTGCATGATGGTGATGCCGGTGGCGGCATCGCCGGCCTCGATGGCACGGTGGATCGGTGCTGCACCGCGCCAGCGCGGCAGCAATGAGGCGTGAATGTTCAGGCAGCCGAAGCGGGGCAATTCCAACAGCCACGCGGGAAGCATCAAACCGTAGGCCGCGACCACCAGCACATCGGCTTGCTTTGCTTCAATGGCTTGCCGTGCAGAACGTGCATCGTCAGAGAATTTTCCATCGAGCCTCAGGCTGCGCGGTTGGACTACCGCAATCCCGTGATGCTGTGCCCACTGCTTGACGCCGGAGGGTTGCAGGACGAGACCGCGGCCTGCAGGGCGGTCCGGCTGGGTCAGAACAAGGGAAATCTCAAACCCAGCAGTGTGAAGCCGCGCCATCGCGATTGAGGCAAATTCCGGTGTACCAGCAAAAATCACGCGCATGGCGTCGGATTTTAAAGACGGCGGCGCGCGCTGCCAGCCGGATTTGTAAATTGCCCGTCAGCAAGTCTGTCGGCGATGCGAAAACCGGCGCTGAAAAGGCCTACCGAAAGACTCAACGAACGGTCTCGCGCACGTCGTCCTTCTGTTGCTTGATCATTTTGGTTTTGATCCGGTTGCGCTTGAGCGGCGACAGATACTCGACAAACACCTTGCCGAGCAAATGGTCCATCTCGTGCTGAATGCACACTGCCAGCATGCCTTCGGCGTCGATCGTCTGCTCTTTTCCATTAACGTCGAGCGCCCTCACCCGAACCGCTGCAGCCCGTTCAACGCCGTCGTAAATTCCCGGCACCGACAGGCAGCCCTCGTCGTTGATCTTGTACTCGTCGCTGGCCCAAATGATCTCCGGGTTGATCAACACCAGGGGCTGGTTACGTTCGCCGCTGATGTCGATGACGATCAGGCGCTCATGCACATCAACCTGTGTGGCCGCAAGGCCGATGCCATCGGCTTCATACATCGTCTCGAACATGTCCGCGACCAGCGCGCGCAGGCGCGCGCTGGCTACCACCACGGGTTTGGCTACCGTGTGGAGACGGGAATCGGGGTAACGCAAAATGGTCAACTGGGTCATGGCAGGATAGGGAGATTAGTTTCGCTATTTTCGCCACTTTTCCCGACATTTGGCGGGCTGGGGTTAAGCCAAAGTCAAAATCCGTTGCCTAATCAATAGCTTAAGGACAAAATCGCCAGTGATTTATCAAGATACAAAAACGGCCGGTGTAATGAAATCAGAGTCGTGAAAGTTACGAGGGCAGTTCAAACTATGAAAACCAATTTCGGTCGCCGCGGTGCCGTGTCGATGGTCGCGGTCGGGCTTTTATGCGCGGCCGACTGGTCCCAGGCGCAGAACTTTCCGATAACTCCGGGCCAAAAAGCCACGGCCACACAGGTCGCCGACGCAGGCGTGCCGCTGTCCGATCTGACGGCCGACGCGCCCGACAATTACACCGTCAAACGTGGCGACACGCTCTGGTCGATTTCCGGGCTGTTCCTGAAAAGTGCCTGGCGCTGGCCCGAGTTGTGGGGCATGAACCTGGCCGACATCGTCAACCCGCACCGAATTTACCCGGGCCAACAGCTCTTTCTGGAAAAGATTGACGGCCGCGCACGGCTCAGTACGCGCCTCGCGGCGGGCGAAAGCACGCGGCCCGCCGACGTCGTCCGACTTTCGCCGCGCAGCCGCGTCCAGCAGCTGGTCGATGGGTCCATTCCAACTCTTTCCGCAAGCGTCATCGAACCCTTTCTCTCCGAGGCCATCCTGGTCGATGAAGTCGCCTTTGCTACGGCCCCGCGAATCGTCGCAACGCAGGAAGGCCGCGTCTTGCTGAGCCGGGGTGACCGGGCCTATGCGAGGGCCGAGTACGCCAGCCTTGCGCGCAAGCCGCTCAGCACCGAGCCAGGCAACCCGCTGGAATTCCGCGTCTTTCGCAATCCCAAGGCATTGAAAGACCCGACGACCCAGCAGATACTCGGCTACGAGGCGCAATACGTCGGGCGGGCCGAACTGGTGCGCGGCGAATCGGTGGCGCGCATCGCTGACAAGAACGGCAAACCCCAAGGCGAAATTGTGCCAGCGACGATCGATATCGTCGCCGCCAAAGAGGAGATGCGGGTCGGCGACCGCTTGGTGGCGGAGCCGCCACGCGAGCTGCTCAACTATGTGCCCCGCGCACCGGCCAGCCCGATAGCCGGGCAAATTGTTTCGATTTACGGCAACGTCGTCGCAATCGGTGCCGAAAACCAAGTTGTCGTTATCAACCGCGGCCGGCTCGATGGCGTGGAGCGCGGGCACGTCATGGCGGTCGTTACAGACGGTGAACGCCTGGTCGATAAAACCGACACCTCGCGTACGCTGATCAAACTGCCAAGCGAACGCAACGGCCTGATGATGGTATTTAAAACCTTCGACAAGATCTCGTATGCGC
>JAJAYS010000136.1 GCA_026786065.1 Polaromonas sp. | reverse complement strand
GGCTAAGGCTGCTGGGCAATAAAAGTCCACTCTGACCCCTGTTTTGCGCGTAAGGCGGGCTTGAGCCCGCCCTACGGGTTTGCTTGTTCAATCGTAGGGTGGGCCCTGGCCCACCTCTGGGGTGGTGGGTGCCCATGCGGGTGCGGTGTCGGGAGTGGCGGATCGGAATTTTCGTACGCAGCTACGCGGCGGTGACAGATGCTCTGGCAAGCCTCACCACGGCACCTTCGCGGCATGTCGAACTATCGCCGCGTGTGGGTGCCGGGCGGCACCTATTTCTTTACCGTCAACTTGCTCGAGCGAAGGCGTCGGCTGCTGGTCGAGCACATCGACGATCTGCGCGCCGCGTTCCGAAAACAGGGGTCAGAGTCGACTTTCCCTAAGCCGCTGCTGATTTCCTCGGCCGACCAATCTTCAAAACAGGGGTCAGAGTTGACTTTTTCAGCTTGCGTCAGGGCTAAGGTTGCTGGGCAATAAAAGTCCACTCTGACCCCTGTTTTGGTTTCGATCACCAGCCGCATCCGCTTCCCCTCGTGGTAGAAGCTCGCGCGATACAGGCCGTCGTCCTCGCCGATGCCGCGTTCGCACAGCACGGTGATTTTTTGGTGCTCCATCAGGTGCCGAAAGTCAGGAAGCGTAAGCCCGAGGCCGCGCGCCACGAGTCCGCCGTCGATTTCCACCGTGTTCGACGGGTTGAGCTCGATGGGGATGCCCTTGCCCATGCCGGTCGTCTCGGTAATGACCGGAAGGCCGCGAAGGGCTTTCCGGATTGACTGCCTGTCTGTCGTTGCCGATTACTGGACCGCGATGGTGCCCTTCATGACCGTGGAGTGACCCGGGAAGCTGAAGAAGAACTCATACGGGCCGTCGCGCTGGATTTTAGCCACTGGAAAACTCACGGAGACGGTTTCGCCGGCACCGATCAGCTTGGTGTGGGCAATGACGCGCGCGTCGCCCGGCTTCACGTAATCGGCATTGATGCCGGCGCCGATGCCTTCGGCAGCGACCGCCTGCATGTCGGCAGCTTTGACGATCACGACGTTGTGGCCCATCGCAGCCACCAGCATCTGGCCTGGATGCTTCAACGTGATCTTGAACTCGGTGCAGGATGCGGGAACGGTGATCGACCCGACGTTGTACTGCATCGCGTCGCTGCCCTCGATCTCGGTCGCGCAGTCCGCCACCACCGCGGCAGGTTTATCGCTGACCGGTGCGGCCGCAACCGGCACTGGCGCAGGCGTGTCGACAGATGCCGAAGGGGCGGTTAACGCGGGTTCGGCGGCAGGGGCGGGGGTGGCGGTGTCGACGTTGCCGGACGACTTGTCGCCGCAGGCGACCAGCGCCAGTGCGCATGCCGCTGCCAGCACGGGGATTCGGATATTCATGGGGGAAGCGCCTTGTGGAAGGGTGGGCGTCATTATCCGACATGCATCGGGGCGTGTCGTTGATTGCACCGCTCCATGTGGCGGAAAGTGGTGATCGGTTGACATGGATCAAGCGAACCGTGGAAGGCGTCTTGCATCCTTCTCCTGTCGGTGTGCACCGACGCCCTCAAAGGAAACCGCAATGCAGTTTGAACTGTCCACCCGCGATCTCGACGCGACACACGCTCGCCGCCGCGCTGCGCCCGCTCGATCCCGACGCCCACATCGCCCTGGATGCCGCCCGCGGCCGTCTGGAAGTGATCTCGACCGCGACGGCTGTACAGGTGCAGGACGCGCTGCAGGAAATCGGATGCGTGGCCAAACCGCTGGACCAGGATGTCCACATCAGCGGTGGAAGTACCTGCTGCGGCCAGTGCTCCTAGAAAACCGGGTCAGAGACCGAAAAATGGTGTCAGAAAAAGGGTGTCAGAGCAAAACAGGGGTCAGAGTCGAGTTTTTCAGCTTGCGTCAGGGCTAAGGTTGCTGGGCAATAAAAGTCCACTCTGACCCCTGTTTTGTGACCCCTGTTTTGGCGTTCCGTTGGCTGTCCCGCGCACCGTTCAATGCCCCTGAAACCATTCCTCGGAGACGGAAAACAGGCGTCAGAGTCGACCTTAAATAGTTTTAACCCCTGTCACGGCGGATCTAGAACAAGTTTGTCTGTCTTGATTGCAGTGATTGCCACATGCTTAAGGTCAACGGAACGATCTTGACCTTGCGTGCTGGCCTCCAGGCGAATATCCGCACTGCTCTGCACGTGTGTTCCGAGAAGCAGCGAAAGCGTTGCGTATCCGAGCTGACTGACCGTTGCCAACGCTAGGTCATCCTTGCTGGCCTGGCCCTGCGTCGCTACGAGGCGCAACTGCGTAGTATTGGAGGATGGAGAATTTGCCTTGAGTGTCGCCTTGGCGATGAGGATCCAGCTGCCTTTGCCTAAGCTGAATTCGGCTACTACCGTCACACCGTCGGCCTTCAGCGCGACGTTCTCCACGCTCACGACCAGGGAATCCCGGTATCCGATCCAGATGAGGAATCCCGAATACAACCTTGCGAAAAATTCGGACATTGTGGTTTCCTGATTGGGTCACTTCGGTTGGTTCAACACACACAAACCGGCGCGCGCTAACTCGCAGGCAATTTGCATCGCCGTTGCCAAATAGTCGTTGCGAGCAAAAAAGCGGGCTGCCATGGGAAAGCAACGCGGCACGAACGTTTCTTCGGCCAATGCGAACCGAAAAATGGCGAAAAATGGTGCCAGGTACAATTTCTACCGCCATGGAGCGGGGTTGGCTGATAGCGCCGTCAAAAACAGGGGCGTCAAAAACGGGGGTCAGAGTCGACGTTTTTCAGGTTGCGAAAACAGGGGTCAGAGTCGACTTTTTCAGCTTGCGTCAGGGCTAAGGCTGCTGGGCAATAAAAGTCCACTCTGACCCCTGTTTTGCGCGTAAGGCGGGCTTGAGCCCGCCCTACGGGTTTGCTTGTTCAATCGTAGGGTGGGCCCTGGCCCACCTCTGGGGTGGTGGGTGCCCAT
>JAJAYS010000135.1 GCA_026786065.1 Polaromonas sp. | reverse complement strand
GCAGCGTCTGTTGTGTATAAGAGACAGGCCAAAGACGGCGTGGTCGATATCGTCTGGACGCTGCCCGGCAACACCGCCGGGCGCTTTCCGCGCACCGAGGTGTTCGAGCTGCCCTTCATGATGAACAACGCTGAGGCGACTTCAAAAGCGTTCTGGGAATACACCCAGACGATGGCGGCCGACGAATACAAAGACACGCAGGTGATCGCGCTGCAGGTGCACGGCCCCGGCGTGATTCACACGGTGGACAAGCCCGTCAGGTCGATTGCCGACATGCGCGGCCTGAAGATTCGCGCGCCGACCCGCCAGGTCACCAAGATGATGGGCGCGCTCGGGGCGACGCCGGTTGGCATGCCGCTGCCGCAGATCCCCGATGCGCTAAGCAAAGGCACCATAAATGGTTGCGTGATTCCCTGGGAAGTGGTGCCAGCGGTCAAGGTTAACGAACTGACCAAATTCCACGCCGAGTTCGACCCGGCTGGCGGCAGCCTCTACACCGCGACCTTCATCATGACGATGAACAAGGCGAGGTACAACGCGCTGGCACCCGACCTGAAAAAGATCATCGATAACAACTCGGGCATGGCGATTTCGGCCGGGCTCGGCAAAATTCAGCAGGGCAACGACGTGCCGGGCCGCAAAAGCGCCAGCGACCGCGGCAACACCATCTATACCGTGAGCCCGGCTGAAGCCCAGGAGTTCCGCCGCAAGTCGCGCTCGATCGAAGTCGAATGGGTCGAAGACATGAACAAGAAAGGGTTCGACGGCAAAAAGCTGCTGGCCACCGCCCGCGCGCTGATTGAAAAGCACGGCAGCACCACAAAAGCCTGATCGCCGACCGCAAAACGAAAAAGCCGGTTCAGCCCGGTTTTTATCAAAAAACTAGCTTAAGACCAATTAACACGGGCGTTAGCAGCTCCTTTATTTGTAGCGACTGCAGCGCGGCCCAAGGTTGGCGGCTGCGCACGTCATCAAGCTTCAGCACCTCGTCAATCGCCAGGTGGAGCCGCATCACGCGGTATGTGGGCGCGCCGGCTGGCGCCAGAATGCCACTTCAGGTTCGGGCGTCGCAGCCGGCGCAACCAGGCGACTAGCATTGGGAGTATCAAAAACTCGGTCGAACGGCTTGACGTGGTGACGGCCAGACCACGCAGCGCCTCCAATTCTTTGACCCGGCGGCACGCCGTGCAGAACGCCACGCAGCGCACAGCGCCGGCCCCCTGAAATTGACGAGAATCAGCAACTTTCATCCTTGGAGCCCATCCTTGCCAGCGACCGACCACCCTAGCGCCGATCTGCCCACCCGCAACTACCGTATCGGCCTGATCGTGCCCAGCTCGAACACGACGATGGAAACCGAAATCCCGGCGATGCTGCGCGCCCGCGAAACCATCGCACCAGAGCGCTTTACCTTTCACTCCAGCCGGATGCGGATGAAGTCGGTGACGAAAGAAGAACTCGCGGCGATGGACCGGGACTCCGACCGCTGCGCGCTCGAACTGTCAGACGCCCGGATGGACGCAATGGGCTACGCCTGCCTGGTGGCCATCATGAGCATGGGCAAGGGCTACCACCGCGCGTCACAGCAGCGGCTGCACGACGTGACGAAAGCCAACGGCGCACCGACGCCGGTCATCACCAGCGCTGGCGCGCTGGTCGATGGGCTGCACGCCATTCGCGCAAAACGGATTTCCATCATCGCGCCCTACATGCGGCCGCTGACCCGGCTGGTGATCGACTACATCGAGAACGAAGGCATCGAAGTCATCGACAGCGTGTCGCTCGAAATTCCTGACAACCTGGCTGTAGGGGCACGCGACCCGAAAGCCCCGGCCGAACTCTGGAAGCAGCTCAACGTCAAAGGCGCCGACGCCATCGTCGCCTCAGCCTGCGTGCAGATGCCCTCGCTGGCGTCGCTGCCGATGATCGAGGCGGCGAGCGGGTTGCCGGTCGTTTCAGGCGCGGCCTGCACCACCTATGCGCTGCTCAAAAGTCTGGGGATAGACACCCGCGTGCCCGGGGCCGGCACGCTGCTTTCGGGCCGCTACTGAGTGCCTTGCCCACAACCCTGCAAGTCCGATTCTTTCTCCACCGGAACCTGAAATGACCCCACGCTTTCGCCCATTTTTCAAGCCCGCTTTGAGCGCCTTGCTCGGAGCCGCGCTGCTGGCCACCGGCGCCAGTGCCTTCGCCCAGGCCTCCCCGGCCTTTCCCGCCAAGCCGATCACGCTGATCGTGCCGAACCCGCCAGGCGGCTTTGTCGATGCGTCGGCGCGCATCCTGTCCGACTCGCTCGCCAAAGTCACCGGGCAGTCGGTGGTCGTGGACAACCGCGGCGGCGGCAGCGGCAATGTGGCCTACCAGGCGGTCGCCCGCGCCAATCCCGACGGCTACACGTTGCTGAACTCCTATTCGGCCTACCACGTCGGCAATCCCAAGCTGACACCCAAACTGCCGTGGACGCAAAAAGACTTCGTGCCGGTGGCGCTGGTGGCCGTCGCCACCAACGTGATCACCGTGCATCCGTCGGTGCCAGCGAACAACCTGGGCGAGTTCATCAAGTACCTCAAAGCCAACCCCGGCAAACTGAGCTACGCCAGCCAGGGCAATGGCTCGCTGTCGCACATCGGCACCGAAATGTTCAAGCTGCAAACCCAGACCAGCATGGTGCACATTCCCTATCGCGGCTCAGGCCCGGCGCTGCAGGACGTGCTGTCGGGCCAGGTTCAGGTTTTCATCACCACCCCGCCGTCGGTGATGGGGCAGGTGCAGGCCGGCAAACTCAAGGGCCTGGCCGTGGCCGGCAAAGCGTGCCATCCGGGCCTGCCTGCGGTGCCGACCACCACCGAGGCCGGCCTGAAAGGGTTCGAGCTGGAGGCCTGGGTCGGCATCTTCGCACCGGCCGCGACGCCGCCGGATGTGGTGGCCAGGCTGAGCGCACAGATCAAGACCGCACTGGAAGCACCCGAAACCAAAACACGCGCTGATGGGGCCGGCATCGAGCTGCGCTACCTGGCGCCCGCCGCGCTCGATGCGCTAGTGCAAAAGGAGACGGAATTCTGGGCCAGGACGATTCAAACCGCGGGAATCAAGCCGGAGTAGTCGCCGCTAGCGCATCGTGGGCGCCGCCCGCACAGGGCCGCTCGCATCCAGCGATGCCGCCGGCCCGCCCGCAGAGAGACTTCAACGCCGTGCGCGGGCTCCTGCCCGGCTCAGCCGTGCTAGCGTAGTACTTGCAAAAAAATCCCTTGTCATGGAAAGTCCACCCCAGGTATGACGTTATCGAAAGAGTCAGGCATGACATTTCCCATCGGGTGGCAGCAACGCTGGAAGGTAATGGTCGCCAAAATCCAGCTGGTTGCAACGCCGTCTGCTCAACAGCAATTGCTGCAAGTCATATGCTCGCCCAGCCAACCGGTCGTAGTGGCTTTTGCGAACGCACACGCCATGAACTGTGTTGCGGTATCTCCATCATTTTTCAGCGCATTGCGGTCGGCCGACTGGGTGCTGCGGGATGGATCGGGAATGGCCATTCTTTTCAAGCTTCTCGGTCATGACCCTGGGATCAACCTTAATGGAACGGATTTGATCCCGGAAATAATCGGGCTTTTTAATGGCCGGAGGATTGCATTTTTTGGAACCCAGGAACCGTACCTGCAACAGGGCCTGGTGGCCGCCCGTCAAATTGCCCCGCAAAGTCACCTGACTGGCGCGCATGGGTTTCTTCAAATGGATGCTTATATTTTGCTTGCCGCTACCCAGCGATCGGAGCTGATTGTGCTGGGGATGGGCATGCCCAAACAGGAAGCTGTTGCGGCGGCGTTGCGGGAACAACTCGACTTTCCCTGCACCATTGTTTGCGGCGGGGCGATTGTCGATTTTCTGGCCGGCAGAACCGCTCGTGCGCCCCTTTGGATGCGCCGCGCCGGCTTTGAGTGGGCCTACCGGTTCGCTCTGGAACCAAAACGTCTGTTTCACCGGTATGTGATGGGGAATCCGGTCTTCCTGGCGAGAGCCCTGTGGCTCAGAATTTCAGGTCGAAAATAACGCACTTTTCTCTATGCCAGATGAGTCCTCTGTGCTCCGGCGCGTGTCCAGGCAGTTGTCGCCTCATTCGCGCAGCCAAGGGCTGTCTTTCGGCGATAGGCCGCACCGAACAGGGCAACAGAGCCGATTTGTCTTAGCCGATGCCGGTCGCACCAGGAAACGAAGGGGAACCTGAGCCTGTCCTGAATTTCGTGTGCGAGGGATTGCACAACCACTTGGAGATGTCCGCAGGGTCGAGCGACTGGTGTGCGAACACCAAGCGTACGAACACAGAAGTGGCTCGGTTAGTTTGGAGAAATACGATGATTTTTAATCCCAGTGAGCTGGAGTTTGTGGCTACGCGAATTGGGTGGTTGAGCGTACCGTTTTCATGGAGTTGACTGACGGACGGGAGATAGGATTTGGGGTGGCACGATTC
>JAJAYS010000134.1 GCA_026786065.1 Polaromonas sp. | reverse complement strand
GCGTAGCCGAGCACGCGCGGGTAGGTATGCAGCCACACTTCGCCCAAGGCGTCAGCTATGCCTTCTCGGTCCAGCAATTCGTCCAGCCAGGCAAGCGCGTCGCCGCGCCCGTCGCCGTGGTCGCGGTCGTGGAAACCCAGCAACGCCGGGCGGTTGCGTTTCAGCGCGCCACCGCCATACGCCCGCAAGCTGCGCATCGGCAACATCAAAAAGTACGTGGCATACGAAAAGGCATGCCTGGCCGGGCGCAGGCGCGTGTGGCGCACCTGGCCAAATCCGATCAGCGGCGCGTGATTTGTCGCCTCCATGTTTATCCCGGCGATGGAACCCGTATTCATACGACGACCTCAAGGCGCTGGCTTCTCAGCAGCAGACGTGCGGCTTCCAGGCCCGACTTAAGCCCGTCTTCATGGAACCCATAGCCGGTCCATGCGCCGCAAAAAAAACTGTGTTGCTGACCCTGCAGGGTCGGCAGTTTCGCTTGCGCCTGGATGGCTGCAAGATCGAATACCGGATGCAAGTAGTTGAATTCCCCCATGATGTCCGTACGCGGGATTTTCCGTATCGGATTCAGGGAAACGATGACCGGTTGGGCAAAAGGGAGGGGTTGCAGCTGGTTGAGCAGGTAATGCAGGCAGACGCCGGGCGCGTGTTCTCCCTGCGCGCCAGCCGCGCTGGCTGTGCGCTCATAGTTCCACGCGGCCCAGGCCGACTCGCGCTGCGGTAGCACTGATGTGTCGGTGTGCAGAACAGCAAGGTTCGGCTGGTAGGCAATCGCCCCCAACACGTCGCGCTCGATCCAGCTCGGCTGGCCAAGTAGCGCCAGAGCTTGATCGGAATGGGTGGCCAGCACCACCTTGTCGAAGATTTCCGTCCCGTCGTCGGTGGTGATGCGAACGCCGCCCGCGTCCACCGAACTGTCGCGGTCTATACGCCGAACTGGAGTGGACAGGCGCTTGTCGTCAATCTGACTGGTGATTTTGTCAACGTAGTGGCGTGCGCCGCCCTTGACAGTCCGCCACTGCGGCCGGTTGGTGATCTGGATCAGGCCGTGGTTGTGGCAAAAGCGGATCATCGTCCGGACTGGAAACCGCAGCATCTGCGACGTCGGGCAAGACCAGATGCTGCCCATCATCGGCAAGAAATACCAGTCGCGAAACTCCCTGGAAAGGCCCTGCTCTTTGAGGAAATCGCCGAGCGGCTGCAGCATCTCGGTTTCCAGGCCGGCCTCGGCAAGTTTCGTGCAGGTTCGGTTGAACCGCACGATATCGGCCAGCATGCGCAAGAACTTGGGGCTCCACAAGTTACTTCGCTGCGCGAATACGCCGCTAAGGCTGCTGCCGCTCCATTCGATGCCCCGGCCCGAAGCCTGCGGCGCCTGCACTGAAAAAGACATGTCGGATTTGGCGGTCTCGACGTTCAGTGCGTCAAACAGCCCTATTAGCTGCGGATAGGTGCGTTCGTTGAAAACCAGAAAGCCGGTGTCCACACCAAAAGTGGTGCACGCCGCGGAGTTTTTTGAGGATGGCAGCGAAACATCGACCGTGTGGGTGTGACCGCCGAAATAGTCCGCCGACTCAAACAGGGTGACGCATGCCCTTCCGCGCAGTGAGTGCGCCGCGCCGAGCCCGGCGATGCCACTTCCGACGATGGCCACGCGGAGGGCAGGTCCGGTCATGCCGGACTCTTGAATATAAAAATGCTGCGAAGCGCCCCGGCGCGAACGAGGGAGGGAGGGAGGAGGAGAAGCGCCCCGGGATTGCATGCCAGTTCCCGAAGAAACTGGAAGACTTCGCAACAATGAAAATGGTTGGGTGTCTGCTGATTAATTGTAAAACTGGTGTAGTTCTGGGCGTGTAGGATGCCAGCCCAAATGAGGGACTTCCGCGCCTTATGCCCAAGAATCTGGTAAACGTTTGTGACGCACTGCATGCAATAGTTCTGATGGAGCCTGCGTTGCGGCTCAGCGCCGGGCCAATTGTTTTTCGATTTCTTCGACGAAGGCGCGGTTGTCCGGCGCGGTCATCGAGCCGAAGCTGGTGACCGCCGAACCGTCGCGCGCAATGACGTACTTGTAAAAATTCCAGCGCGGAACCGTGCCTGTTTTGGCCGCCAGCGTCTTGAACAGCGGGCTGGCCTCCTTGCCGCTGACGCTGGTTTTGACAAACATCGGAAATTTCACACCGAAGGTGTTCTCACAAAAATCGGCGATCTGCTTGTTGCTACCGGTTTCCTGTGAAAAGTCATTTGACGGAAAGCCCAGCACGACCAGCCCCCGGTCTTTGTACTTCGCGTGCAGCGCTTCCAGGCCTTCGTACTGAGAGGTGAAACCGCAAAAGCTCGCGGTATTCACCACCACCACCACCTTGCCACTGTACTGGCACAGCGATTGCGGCTTTTCGTCCTGCAGGCGCAGCGCGGTGTGCTGCAGCAAAGCGGGACAGCCGCTGCCAGGCGCCTCCGTGACGGTTGACCCGACGCCCGGGTTCGGGACCGCGCTTGGGACGTGGCCGGCAGCCGTTGCAGCGGCAACCAGTCCCAAGGTGCCGCACACGATGCCGGCGGCTAAACGGTGGAAACGGAATGTTTTAGTCATGGTGTGGCAGGCCTGTGTGGCATCCGGGAATTGGTAACAGGGCGGATTCGGGGACACGGTGCCCGTCTGCGCCCAAGGCTGCGAGGTGCGGGGCCGACAGTATCGGCCAACTGCCGATGAGCTGCAGCCGCCGCAGCCGTAGGGACTCTCTGCATAACCGCCGCAGTCTGTAATCAGCCGGGCTCCGGCGGTCCGCTGGGTTGTTTTTCTTAGCCCTTAGCCGGGCTATCGGCTGCAAAAAGACGCCTTGCGGCCCATCCCGATCCGGCTGCCACAGTACACAGAGGCTATGCAGAGGGTCCCTTGGGGGGTCAGGGTGAACACTGCGGTATGCAGCGCATATAATAGGTGCGGCCTAGAATTGCGGGACGCAGCCGCTGAAGTGGTCGAAATGCGCTTGTGCGCATCCG
>JAJAYS010000133.1 GCA_026786065.1 Polaromonas sp. | reverse complement strand
GGCCGATGCCAACCCTTTAAGGCGCGCTGGCGTTCCGGGTTCAGGTTGCGCCGACAAACGCCTTCACCGAAATCGTGCAGGACCAGCTGATCAACAACGGCAGTGCCGATTTCGAAAGTCTCCCCATCGGCGACTGGTTTGCGCGGGTGCGCGGCATTTACGGCGGCAGCCTGGAAGGCTTTGACAGCCTGAAGCGTATCAAGGTAGCCCTGGGCCGCCCCGCAGCTGGCGCATCGGCAGCGACCTGATCGAACTTGCCGGCGGTATGCACCGCCTGAGCTTCGTCCCCTCTGGCCTGGACGCCCGCCACCGCCTGAGCGCCAGCGTCAGCCCCGAAAGGGCACCGTCTTCGCCGATTGCCCAGACCGAAGCCAGCGGTGACGCCGACGTCGTGCGGCTCAATCTCGGCAGGCTGGAGCCCGATGCCGCCTAGCTGCTGCAGCTTACGGTGGTGCAGAGCAACGGCGCTCCGGTGGTTGCACTGACCTACCGCTTTTTCGGCCAGAGCAGTTCTGGCTGGGTGCGCGACACGCTGCAGCAGGTACGGCCGAATTAGCCCCGGCGTGACGGACTCAAGGCGGGTCCGATCCGGCTGGCCGCCCGATTTATTTCCCGATCAGCTGGTTCAGCCGCTCGGACTCGAACATTTCATGGCGCGCCGCGTCACCCGGCACACAGGTGCCGGCCTGACGGTTCGCAGACAGTTTCTCGATGGCCTCCCAGAGCAAGGCAATCTGGTGCTCCTGCGAGCCGGCGTTGTCGATCAGGCCGCGCAGGGCCTGACTGAGCGGGTCGTCGTTCTGCGTCACGCCGTAGGCTGAAAAACCCATCTGGCTGGCGGCTTCCTCGCGCTTGACATCGGCCTCTGCCTGAATCACCCGGGCCGGGTTGCCGACCGCCGTGGCCCCAGCCGGTACCGGCTTGACGACGACCGCGTTCGAGCCGATGCGCGCACCGTCGCCCACCGTGAAGCCGCCCAGCACCTGCGCGCCAGCACCGACCACCACCCCGCTCCCCAACGTAGGGTGGCGCTTGGTTCCCTTGTAGAGCGAGGTTCCGCCCAGCGTCACCCCCTGGTAGATGGTGCAGCCGTCGCCGATTTCGGCGGTTTCGCCGACCACCACGCCCATCGCATGATCGAAAAAGACGCAACTACCAATCTTCGCCCCCGGATGAATTTCAATGCCGGTCAGGCCGCGCGACAGGTGCGAGATGAAGCGGCCCAGCCATTTGAAGCCGTGCAGCCAGCACCAGTGCGCGCGGCGATGCAGGATCAGCGCATGCAGCCCCGGGTAGCAGGTCAGGACTTCCCAGGCGGTACGGGCCGCCGGGTCGCGCTCCAGAATGCACTGGATGTCGGAACGAATTCTGTCGAACATGGTCGCCAAGTCTAGCGGCTGGGCAACGGCCTTGTTCGACGCAGGCAACCGGTGCCGTGGATCCCGGCTCGCTGCGCGGGATGGCAGCCAGTGATGGTCCGGCGCTTTTTCAGGCACCCGGACCGCGACCGGACTCGGGAGTCGTGTCCCGGCCCGGTTGCGGCGCCGCAGCTTGCAACGTCGCAGATTGCGACATCGCCTTCGCGACCCCGCGCAGGATATGGATTTCTTCCGGACTGAGAACCGCGCGATTGAACAGCTGGTTCAAGCGCGGCATCAACTTTTTCGGCGCGGCTGGGTCGAGAAAGCCGATGTCGGTCAACGCGCGTTCCCAATGCGCCAGCATGCCGGCCACCTCAAACGCGTCAGCGCGGCGTGGCGGCGCAAGAAATTCAGGCGGCCCAGCAAAACCGCCCAAGGCCTGGCGCCAGTCGTAGGCGATCAGCTGCACGGCGGCGGCCAGGTTCAGCGAGCCGAAATCCGGATCGGTCGGAATACCGAGCGCGACGTGGCAGCGGTACACGTCCTCGTTGCGCATGCCGAAGCGCTCGGGGCCAAACAGGAAGGCCACCGATTCGCTGGCCCGGAAATCTTCCGGAATATAAGCCGAATCGGCATCCAGCCCAATAAAAACGGGCGTAGTAAGCTCTGTTTTTAATAGCGACTGCCTTTGCGGCAACAGCCGAGCGAAGTGCTCGCGCGGGCTGCGCGTTGGCGGGCCGAAGTCGCGCGGCGTCATCGCGGTCGCGCACAAATGCGTCATGCCGTCCAGCGCCTCGTCCAGCGTTTCAACGATGCGGGCGTGGGTCAACACATCCAGCGCACCGCTGGCCCGCTGAATGGTCTCTTCACGCCTGAGCACGTTCGGCCAGCGCGGCGCGACCAGCACCAGATCGGTAAAACCCATCGTTTTGATGGCGCGCGCCGCCGCGCCGACGTTGCCGGCGTGGCTGGTGTTGATCAGGACGAAACGGGTTTTCATGGGGGCGGGGGTTTCAGGGGAAAGGCGCACAGCCTATTGTCTCTGGCCGCCCCGCCAAGGCGCCGGCAACGGCCCGCAAAGCCGATGGCGCCTGCGCCGGTAAAATGCCGCGCTGCCCTTGCACCGGTTGCCGGACTGCACATCTCCGCCCTTTTTTGGCGCCCGCGCTCTTTCTTTCACTCCATATGCCCAGCAATCTCCACCCCATGCTAAACGTGGCCATCAAGGCCGCACGCGCGGCCGGCGCCATCATCAACCGGGCTGCGCTCGACATCGAGTCGGTCCGGGTTTCGGCCAAGCAGACCAACGATTTCGTCACCGAAATCGACCACGCCGCCGAGGCCGCCATCATCGAGACATTGCTGACCGCCTACCCCGGCCACGGCATTCTGGCTGAAGAATCGGGCAGCGAGCACGGCGCCAAAGACTCCGATTTCGTCTGGATCATCGACCCGCTGGACGGCACCACCAACTTCATCCACGGCTTTCCGGTGTACTGCGTGAGCATTGCGCTGGCGGTCAAGGGCCGCATCGAGCAGGCGGTGGTCTATGACCCGACCCGCAATGACCTGTTCGCCGCCACGCGCGGACGCGGCGCTTACATGAACGACAGGCGCATTCGCGTCGCCAAGCGCATCCGGCTGGCCGACTGCCTGATTTCGACCGGCTTTCCGTACCGGCCGGGGGACAAGCTCAAGACCTACCTGAACATGCTCGGCGACATCATGAGCCAGTGCGCCGGCGTGCGCCGGCCCGGCGCAGCGGCGCTCGACCTGGCCTATGTCGCGGCGGGCTTCAGTGACGGCTTTTTCGAGGGCAACCTGAAGCCCTGGGACGTGGCGGCCGGCTCGCTGCTGATCAGCGAAGCCGGTGGTCTGGTCGGCAACTTTACTGGCGAATCCGACTTTCTGCACCAGGGCGAATGCGTCGCCGGCAACCCGAAAATCTACGGCCAGATGGTCACCACGCTGGCCCCCTACAGCCGCTTTGCCGGCGTGGCCGACAAGACCCGGGTGCGCGATGCCATGCTGCCTGTATCGGCCGGGGCAGAACCGACCGACGCCAGCAGCACAGCGGAAGCCCCCGCCGAACTGCCAGCACCTGTCAAGACCACGCTCAAGTCCAAGCCCCGGCGCATCCAGCCCGGCAAGCCGTGAGCGGCTTGTAGCAATAGACCCCTGCGCTGGCGGCGGGCAGCCCCTCTGAAGTCGCGGCGCGGCGGCTGGCGCACTCGGCGTGCGGCACGTCCCCGGCGCTACAGCCGGTAACCCGCACCAACCGCCACCGCCCCGCCGCCCCGCCGCTCCGGCATCGGCATCGACGCCGCCGCCGCAAGCGCCGCCAACTCTCGCCCCGCACCCTGACCAGCTCCAGCACTGGCACCAGCATTTAGACTCGCGAAGCCCCCAGCGCGCCCCAATTCATGCCCCACGACTCCCTCCCGAACCGCCCCGCCGCGCCCGAATCGCACGCACCAGCCAGGCCGAAGCCCGCCGAACCGACGCCGATGATGCAGCAGTACCTCGCCATCAAGGCCGGCTACCCCAACACGCTGCTGCTCTACCGCATGGGCGACTTTTACGAGGTGTTTTTCGGCGATGCCGAAAAGGCCGCCCGGCTGCTCGACATCACGCTGACCAAGCGCGGCACCTCCAACGGCGAGCCGATCCCGATGGCTGGCGTGCCCTTTCATGCGCTAGAAGGCTATCTGGCCAAGTTGATCAAGCTCGGCGAATCGGTGGCGATTTGCGAGCAGATAGGCGATGTCGCCACCAGCAAAGGCCCGGTCGAGCGCAAGGTGGTGCGCGTCGTCACGCCCGGCACGCTGCTCGACCCGGAACTCCTTAGCGACAAAACCGAGGCCATCTTGCTGGCGGTGCATCAGGGCTTGCGCAACCGCTGCGGCCTGGCCTGGCTCAGTGTGGCGGAGGGCGAGATCAGCCTGGCCGAATGCCCGCTAGATGCCTTGCCAGCCTGGCTGGCGCGCACAGGCGCCAGCGAGCTGATCTACAGCGTCGATGCGACACCCGCTTTTGAGAAGCTGCTGGGCACCGCCGCAGGCAGCGCCCGCTGCGCCGCCAGTGCGCGGCCGGCTTGGGAGTTTGACGGGCCGCTCGGTGCGCGGCGTCTGCTGGCGCAGCTCGGCGCCGCGTCGCTCGCCTCCTGGCAGGCCGATACGCTGCCGGACGCGCAGGCCGCCGCGTCGGCGCTGTTGGGCTATGCCGAACACACCCAGGGCCGCGCCCTGCCGCATCTGCGCGCCCTCAAAGTCGTCCGGCCGGACGAGCTGATCGACCTTCCACCGACCACACGGCGCAATCTGGAGCTGGTGCAGACGCTGCGCGGTGACGATGCGCCGACGCTTTTTTCACTGCTCGACAGCTGCATCACCGGCATGGGCAGCCGGCTGCTCAAGCGCTGGCTGCTGAGCCCGCGCCGCGACCGCAGCGAGGCCGCCGAGCGCCTGGAGGCCTTCACGCAGTTGCGCGGCGGGCTGCAGCAAACGCTGCGCGCCGGCCTCAAGGGCTGCAGCGACGTCGAGCGCATAAGCGCCCGCATCGCACTGCGCCAAGTGCGCCCGCGTGAACTCGTGGCGCTGCGCCAGTCGCTACAAAAAGCGCAGCTGCTAACGCCCGAATTCACTGGTATTCAAGCCTATTTGACTCAAATTTTTGACGACATCAGGCCACCCGAAGGCTGCTCCGATCTGCTGGCGGCCACGCTGCAGGACGAGCCGGCCGCGCTGGTCCGCGACGGCGGCGTGATCGCGCCGGGCTGCGACGCCGAGCTCGACGAGCTGCGGGCGATTCAAACCCATTGCGACGATTTTTTGCTGGCGCTCGAAGTGCGCGAAAAAGCCCGTACCGGCATCGCCAACCTCCGGGTGCAGTTCAACCGGGTGCATGGCTTTTATATCGAGGTCACGCAGGGCCAGGCCGACAAGGTGCCGGCCGACTACCGGCGCCGGCAAACCCTGAAAAACGCCGAGCGCTTCATTACGCCAGAGTTGAAGGCCTTTGAAGACAAGGCGCTGTCGGCCCAGGAGCGGGCGCTGGCGCGCGAGAAGTTTTTGTACGAACACCAGCTGGACGAGCTGCAGGCTTTCGTGCCGGCGCTTAGCCGGCTGGCGCGGGCCACGGCAGCGCTCGATGCGCTGTGTGCCCTTAGCGAGCGCTCGCAGACGCTTGATTGGGCCGCGCCGGTTTTTGTCAAGGAGCCGTGTATTGCGATCGAACGCGGCCGGCATCCGGTGGTCGAGGCCCGGCTGGCCGAAACCCACGGAGGCGCCTTCATCGCCAACGACTGCCAGCTCGGCGCAAAGCACCGGATGCAGATCGTCACCGGCCCCAACATGGGCGGCAAATCGACCTACATGCGCCAGGTCGCGCTGATTGTTCTGCTCGCCAGCATCGGCTCCTACGTGCCGGCGGCCAGCTGCCGGCTCGGGCCTATCGACGCGATTCATACCCGCATCGGCGCGGCCGACGACGTCGCCAACGCGCAATCGACCTTCATGCTGGAGATGCTGGAGGCCGCGCAAATCCTGCACGCCGCAACGCCGCATTCGCTGGTGCTGATGGACGAAATCGGCCGCGGCACCTCGACCTTCGACGGTCTGGCGCTGGCCAGCGGCATTGCCGCGCAGCTGCACAACAAGACCCGCGCGCTGACGCTGTTCGCCACCCATTACTTCGAGCTGACCGGGTTCCCGGCGCAGCACCACGGCGCGGTCAACGTCCACGTCAGCGCGGTCGAATCGGGGTCGAACATCGTCTTTTTGCACCGCATCGAGCCCGGCCCGGCCAGCAAGAGTTACGGCATCGCGGTGGCCCGGCTGGCCGGGGTGCCAGCGGCTGTTGTCAACCATGCGCGGCAGGCGCTGGGCGCGCTGGAAGCGCAGCAGACCGAGGCCCGGGCGCAAGTCGATTTGTTCGCCGCACCGCTTGAAGCCGCCGAGCCCGAACGCAGCGCCGCGCTGCAGGCGCTAATCGATCTCGATCCTGATACATTGAGCCCTCGCGAGGCGCTAGACGCGCTGTACCGCCTGAAAAAGCTCGCTGACCAAGCCAGCTGAACCAGCCCGATTCCGGCGCCAGGCCCCGCACCGCCGCGATCTTCGCTGACCCACCCCGACCCCCACCGGATGCCTGACATGACCTATTGCGTTGCCGCCAAGCTCAATGCCGGCCTGGTTTTTTTATCGGACTCGCGCACCAACGCCGGGCTGGACCACATCAGCACCTTCCGCAAAATGATCGTCTATGAAAAGCCGGGCGACCGCTTCATGGTGCTGCTGTCGGCCGGCAATCTGTCGATCTCGCAATCGGTGCGCGAGATTTTGCAGATCGAGCAACTCAAAGACCCGGGCGGCGAGGCGGTGACGATCTGGAACGCCAAGAGCATGTTCGATGCGGCCCGCGTGCTCGGCTCGGCGATACGCCGCGTGCACGACCGCGACGCCGCCGCGCTGCGCCATGCCGATGTCGATTTCAACGTCTCGCTGATCTTCGGCGGGCAGATTCGCGGCGAGAAAATGCGCCTGTTCCAGTTGTATTCGGCCGGCAACTTTATCGAGGCGACCGAAGAGACCCCCTACTTCCAGATCGGCGAATCCAAATACGGCAAGCCGGTGCTCGACCGGGTGCTGACGCCACACACCCCGCTCGACGAAGCCGCCAAATGCGTGCTGGTGTCGATGGACTCGACGATGAAGTCCAACCTGTCGGTCGGCCTGCCGCTCGACCTGGTGGTGTACGACGCCGACTCGCTGCACAGCGACAAGATCGTCTGCATCGACGCCGACAACCCCTACTACCGAATGATGCACAACAACTGGGGCAAAAAGCTGCGCGAGGTGTTCGACAGCATCGAAGACCCGGTCTGGGACGATGCACACACCGACATCCCTTTAAAAATGCCGGCCAACCGGCACGAGGTGCTGCGCAAGATCTGCACCCCGGAAGACAAGCTGATTTGAAAAAGCCCGCCGCCCTTGCTGGCCTACCAGCCCCGACCAACCCGCCACGGCCGCTGATTGTTTTTTCGCACGGCAACAGCTTCCCGGCCTCGACCTATGGCGTGCTGTTTGCCAGCCTCAGGCAACGCGGCTTCGACCTGGAGGCGATTGAAAAAATCGGCCACGACCCGGCCTACCCGGTCACCAGCAACTGGCCGCATCTGGTGCAGCAACTGGCCGATTTCGCTGGCAGCAAGTCCGCAGGGGCAGACCGGCCGCTGTTTCTGGTCGGCCATTCGCTGGGCGGTTTTTTGAGCCTGATGTGCGCGGCCCGGCACCCGACCCTCGTCGGGAAGAAAATCGGCGGTGTCGTGTTGCTTGATGCGCCGGTGATTGCCGGCTGGCGCGCCACCGCGCTCAGCGTGGCCAAAAAGGCGCGGCTGGTCGGCTCGCTGTCGCCGGGCGCAGTCAGCCAGAAGCGCCGGCACGAATGGCTGGGCAAAGACGAGGTGTTTGCGCACTTTCGCAGCAAGAAAATCTTTGCCGGATGGGACGAAGAAACCCTGCGCAATTACATCGAGCACGGCACGCACGAGGCAGATGCAGCCAATGACGCCGACCACCGCCGCCGCCTGAGCTTTGACCGCAACATCGAAACCGCGATCTACAACACCCTGCCCGACAACCTGGACAGCCTGCTGCGCCGCCACCCGCCAAAATGCCCGGTCGCCTTCATAGGCGGGCGCGAGTCCAGGGAGATCGGACAGGTCGGCATGGCCGCCACCGAAAAGGTCACCCATGGCCGGGTGATGCTGCTAGACGGCAGCCACCTGTTTCCGATGGAGCGCCCTCTGGCGACCGCTGCCGCCGTCGAGGCTGCGCTGCTGAACATGCTGGCCTGAGAGAAGCACCTGGCTCCCCTTGGGCGCTTGCACCCGCAGGCATTCCAGCACCCGCCCGCAACGTTTTAGCGAGTCCGTGCCCGTCAGTCGCTACGATTTTCATAGCTGCTAACGCCCGTTT
>JAJAYS010000132.1 GCA_026786065.1 Polaromonas sp. | reverse complement strand
CTGCCGCAGGCTGTAACCGTGCTTTTTGAGTAACTGGATTTCCACAAACACCTCTTTGGTTATCACGGCCACCCCCAAAAGGCAGCCATCTTCTCAAAATAGGTGTGTCAGTTTTAAACCGCTGCCTGTGTCAATTTACATGCGCTGGTGACACACCTCAATCCCGACATGCCTCAAACCAAGGAGCCTGAAACTCTAAAAAAAGCAGCCTGATTCACCATCTTCATGCGACAACTAGATTGACAGCCGCCGCCCTGAGTCTTGGCTTGGGCTACGTGGTTGACCTGATCGCCGAAGCCGACTGCGAGATCGCCCGTCGAAGCATGGAGTTAGTGCAACATTCGTTCTGTAATTTTCCCGACCATTGAAACTGAACCTGTTTGGAGGTTTCGAGTTTTGGGATTTTTCAATCAGGCCCTGCCAGGCCGCCGGAGGCCCCCTCGATGGCACAGACTGGCAAGCCTGGACCGAAACAGAAAGAACGTATTTCCATGGCCCAACGAACTCAACTCGATGACAGCAGCCACCCGCTGCACGAGGCCTATGCTTGCCTGCTCGCCAATGGTCTGGACGGCGCCGGCGAAGCCTTGCGCATTCTGGTCAATGAGGCCTCCCGCATTGAGCGGGTCCAGCACCTTCAGGCCACACCTTATGAGCGCTCTGCTCAGCGCGTGGACTACGCCAACGGCTACAAGGACAAAACCGTCCTGACCCGGATGGGCGAAGTCACCTTCGAGGTGCCACAGGTGCGCTCGGGTGGCTTTTATCCCAGCGCCCTGGAGCGAGGCAGTCGCTCGGAGCAGGCCATGAATCTGGCGCTCGCCGAGATGTATGTGCAGGGCGTCTCTACCCGCAAAGTCATCGAAGTGTTGCAAAAGCTGGTGGGCCCTGAGGTCAGCATCTCCAGCACGCAAATTAGCCGCTGCACGGCGCTGCTGGACACAAGCTTGCAGGCCTGGCGTACGCGGCCTCTGGATGAGACACCGTACGTGATTCTGGATGCCCGATATGAACGCGTGCGCGAAGCTGGCCGGGTGGTGGACTGTGCAGTTCTGGTGGCCATCGGCGTGACGGCTTCAGGCCACCGCCGCGTGCTGGGTGTCTCGGTGGCGCTGTCAGAAGCTGAGGTGCATTGGCGAGCTTTTCTGGACAGCCTGATTGAGTGCGGACTGCGCGGCGTCAAATTTCTCGCCAGTGACGATCATGCCGGTTTGAAGGCCGCACGCAAGGCGATGTTTCCCGGTGTTCCCTGGCAGCGCTGCCAGTTCCACCTGCAACACAATGCGCAGGGCTACGTCAGCCTGCTCGACCAGCGCAAGCCGGTGGCCCGCCAAATACGGGGCATCTTCAATGCGAGCGATGCCATTGAGGCACAGCGACTGCTCAACACGGCACTCAAAGACTGGCAGCTCAGCCACCCGCAACTGGCTGCCTGGGCCGAGAAAAACTTACCTGAGGGCTTTGCCGTCTTCGACTTGCCCGAGGCTCATCGGGTGCGCATGCGCACTACCAATGGTTTGGAGCGTTTGAACAAGGAACTCAAGCGCCGAACCCGTGTTGCTACGCTGTTCCCCAACCCTGCCAGTTGCCTGCGTCTGGTCAGTGCCTTGCTGGCCGAACAAGACGAGGAGTGGATGACCGCAAAAATCTATCTGACCCTGAAACCCTGAGCGCTGCAAATCACAAACACCCAAGCCCGAATCTCGGAAATTTACAGAAAAGAAGTTGCTTTATCTCAGAAATCAACGGCCTCAAGTGGGATGACGTTGATTTAGCCTCTTCCCACGTTGCCGTGACTCACGTTAATGTCAGGGGTGAGCGTAAAGAGACCACGAAAACGAGTCAGGCGCGAAATCTGCTGATGAACAGTCGGGCACTGGCGGCCCTGAAAGCCCAAAAGGAGCTCACCTGGTTGCGCGGTGGTCCGGTGTTTCGTCATCCGGAAGAGGACACACCATGGAATGACGAATTGGCTTTTCGTCGTAGCTACTGGACCCGTTCATTGAAGCGGCTTGGCATGCGATATCGCAGGCCCTATCAAATGCGGCACACATACGCGTGTCAGTTGTTGATGGCTGGGGTCCAAGTTGGGTATTGCGCGCAGACCATGGGTCACTCGACGGAAACGTTTTTGCGCACCTACACCAAAAAGATTAACAGCGATCGCGACAAAGCTGAAATGGCGAGGCTTGAGACCGCAATGGCAGCGGATGTCGCACGTAAGCAGAATCAGGTGGAGGCAGCATGACGCTTTTTTACGGTGCGGTCCACTGCGTTATGCTGCTTTACCCGATAGAACAAAGCGCAGAAATTCTGCTCGAGGGGCCAGAGATTCTTGAAGTTTTCAGAACCGAGTATCTGATAGCGTCGCTTTCGCGTCAGGAGCAGATCTTGGCAGCGGTTGATTCTCTTATCGCGAGGAGAGCGATAGACGAATTGACCCTGGGTTGACCCCGGAAACAAATCAAGGACTCGTAAGTCCTTGATTTATATACATAAAGTATGGGGTGGCTGATGGGGCTCGAACCCACGACAACAGGAATCACAATCCTGGACTCTACCAACTGAGCTACAGCCACCGCGAGCCAAATTATACGGGAAAGGGGGTGTCAATCCCGATGCGTTACAGACCCCAGCATGCCCGGAAAATTCGGCTGCGCCAGACCTGCAAGCGCGTTTATTCAGGCTACTGGATTTTCGCCGACGCTCCCGCGTCAGGCTTGGCGATCAGTATTTCGCCCTTGAAGCGCTCTTTAAGGCCGTTATAAAAGGCCTGACTTTCAGCGGCGCTGAAGGCCTGCAGATACTGATCGCGAGCCTGCTTGGCCGCCTCTTCCGGCATCGCTTCCCGAGGTTCGACCTTGTTCACCTTGACGATCGCATAGCCCTGCTGGCCGAGATCCACGCCGACGAACACTGGCGCTCCGGGCAGCGCGCTCGCATCGGCACGCAGCGCAGCGTTGACAACCTCGGGCAGCAGGTCCTGAGCTTGCTGGCGAGACACCACAACGGCCTTCTGCAGGGAGGCTGTGATCGGCGCAGCCTTCCAGGCCGCGAGCTTGGCAGCACCCTCTTTCTTCGCTTCGACCGCGCCACGTTCTGCGACCAAACGTTGTCTTACCTGGTCCGCAACCTCAACAAAGGGACGAGTCCGGGCGGGCGCGTACTGGACGATCCGGGCCGAAGCCAGCTGGCTGGGTCCGACTTCAATCGCCTCGGTGTTGCGCTTCTTTTCAATCGAGTCGGGGGAAAAAATCGCATTCAGAAACTTGGCGTTGGCGAGCGCGCCCTTGGCATCCGGTGGCGGCTGCCGCGAAACATTCGTCGCCGTTTTCAGATCGAGCTTCAGGCGCTCGGCAATCGGCTTCAGCGAATCGGGTTGTTCATAGACGCCGTTGGTGAAGTTTTCGGCCACCTCGGAAAACTTCTTCTGGGCGAGCTGTTTTTTCATCTCCGCCTGCAACTCGCCGCGCATTTCCTCGAAGCTGCGCTGCTTGGGCGTCTTGAGGTCAGTCAACTGGATTACGTGATAGCCGAAATCCGACTCGACGACTTCGCTGATCTCGCCTTTTTTCAGCGCAAAGGCTGCATCCTCGAAAGGCTTGACCATCGCGCCCCGGGAGAAGAATTCGAGGTCGCCGCCTTTGGCCGCGGACCCGGGGTCTTGGGAATTTTCCCGGGCCACATCGGCGAAAGTAGCCGGCGCCTTGATCACCGAAGCGCGTAGTTCACTAGCCTTCGCCTTGGCCTTCTCACGTTCGGGCGCCGCCGCGCTGGCCGGTGACGCGATCAGGATGTGGCTGGCGCGCCGCTCTTCGCCGAGCGTCAGCCGCTGGATGTTCTGGTCGTAGTAGGTTTTAAGGTCGGCATCGTTGACCGATATGGTTTTCATCACCGCATCCAGGTCAAGAACCACATATTCGACACTGGCTTGCTCAGGCGCCTGAAACAGCTTTTCGTTGGCTTTGTAAAACTGCTCCAGGTCGGAAGCGCCTGGATTGATCCTGGCTGAAAAATCTGCCGTTTTGAAGCTGGCCACCTGAATTTCGCGCTTCTCAAAAAAGGCGTTCAAGGCCACTTCCGAGATAGCTTTCCCGGCCAATCCGGTGGACTGGGGAACACCCAAGACCTGCCGGCGTGACAAGTCTGCGCGCACGTTGGCTTCAAACGAATCGGAGCTCAGGCCCTGCGCGGCCAGCAACTGGCGATAGCGCTCAATGTCCAGAGTGCCATCCGCCCGTCTCAACGCTGCAATTTCAGGACTCTGCTCCAGCTCGCGTGCCAGCCGCTCGTCGCTGGTGGAGAGCTTGAACTTGTCGGCTGCGGCCGCCGTCACGCGATCGCGGAGCAGGCGTTCGAGCGTGCCAAACCGCGCCTCTGGCGAATCGAGCATCTTGGCATCGAGCGTTGGCATCTGAGCGCGCAAACTATCGATTTCCCTCTGATGGGCGCGGTCCCATTCAGATTGCAGAATAGGTTGGCCAGCGACATTTGCCACCTTGACACCCTGATCGGTGTTGCGGGTGTAGCCGTCAAGCCCGAAGAGAACGAAGGACGGAACGATCAGCAAAAACAGCAAGGCCATCGTGACTTTGGTGTGCTTGCGATTGAAATCAAACATCTCGAATATCCTGTTTAACGGCCGCTGGGCCAGACAACAAAAAAGGCGAACCTAGTTCGCCTTTTTAAGTGGGTGGTGGGTGCTGACGGGCTCGAACCGCCGACCTACGCCGTGTAAGGGCGCTGCTCTACCAACTGAGCTAAGCACCCCACTTCAAACATCGTCAACCACCGCAATCAGTTCAGCGCGTCTTTCAGCGCCTTGCCGGGACGGAACTTGGGAACCTTGGCGGCTTTGATTTTAATCGCAGCGCCGGTCCGGGGATTGCGACCGGTGCGGGCGGCACGTTTGCCGACTGCGAACGTGCCGAAACCGACCAGCGAAACCGGATCGCCCTTCCTCAATGAGTCTTTGACTGCAGCAATCGTGGACTCGAGCGCGCGCGTTGCGGCAGCTTTTGAAATATCGGCATTCAGCGCAATGCGCTCGATCAATTCTGTTTTGTTCACAAGGGTCCCTCGGCGATAAAAGTTAATCTGTACGGAATCAAAACCATCCACCGGAGCGCCCGACGAGGCATAAGCGGGACATGGGGGAGAAGTATTTCTGAAGATTCCATTAAAGCCACGGGCCCAAAGCCTGTCAATACAGCTGGCGGCTTTTACACGGTGCGGCCGCGGATTCTAGCCCTTTTCTCCAGCCTTCCCGATGTAAAAAACCATCGTCGCGCACGCTTTCACTCTTGACAGCGCACGCCCCGCGCAGCTTGAGAAATCAGGACGCACTGAGCACGTGAGCGATGGCTTTTCCAACGTCGCTGGTGCTCGCCTGCCCGCCCAGATCTGCGGTGCGCGGCCCACCGCTTTTTGGGTCGAGCACCTTTTCAATCGCCGCCAGCACGGCATCGTGCGCGTCCGTATGACCGAGAAACTCCAGCATCATTGCGCCACACCAGACTTGGCCTATGGGGTTGGCAATGTTTCGGCCGGCAATATCGGGAGCGGACCCGTGCACCGGCTCGAACAGGGAAGGGAACTTGCGCTCCGGATTCAAATTCGCGCTGGGCGCTATGCCGATGGTGCCGGTGCAGGCCGGCCCGAGGT
>JAJAYS010000131.1 GCA_026786065.1 Polaromonas sp. | reverse complement strand
GCGCAGATTTGGGCGCAGCTCCTGGCGCCGATTTGGGCGCAGCTCCTGGCGCCGATTTGGGCGCAGGTCCTGGCGCCGATTTGGGCGCAGGTGCGGTCGCAGGTCCCGCAGCAGATCCGGCGACGAAGCCAGGCGGCTTGTGCAGCAGGATGCTGACCGGCCCGGCGGCCAGCAGGCTGGCATCGGCATCAAGCTCGATGCGCTGGTCGAGCACGCGGGCTTGCGGTTCTTCGACCACCACCCCATCGACCCGCACCCAGCCGCCCTCGATGTACTGCTCGGCCTCGCGGCGCGAGCAGCCGAGCTGTGCGGCCAGACGTTTGGCGAGACGAACCGGCTCGGTCATGGAATGTGCCTTGTCGGGTGCAATAGGGGCTGCTATTCGCTACTATTTTAATAGCTGCTTACGCCCTTATTTATTGGGCTGCAGGGCAAAAATCCTAAAATTCTTGGCCGATCAGGGGCTGAACAGAAAATTCATCACGTCGCCGTCCTTGACGACGTAATCCTTGCCTTCGCTGCGCATCTTGCCGGCATCTTTGGCGCCCTGCTCGCCTTGGTAGGCAATGAAGTCTTCAAAGGCAATGGTTTGCGGGCGGATGTAGCCTTTTTCGAAGTCGGTGTGAATCACGCCGGCCGCTTGCGGGCCTGTGTCGCCGACGTGGATGGTCCAGGCGCGCACCTCTTTGACCCCGGCAGTGAAATAGGTCTGCAGGCCCAGCAGCTTGTAGGCGGCGACGATCAGCCGGTTCAGGCCCGGCTCCGACTGACCGATCTCCGACAGAAACATCTTCTTGTCTTCTTCCTCCATGTCGGCCATTTCGGCTTCCATCTTGGCGCAGATCGCCACCACCGGCGCCTGCTGCGCGGCCGCGTAGGTGACAAGGCGGTCGAGGAAAGGATTGTTGTCGACGCCGTCTTCGGCGACGTTGGCGACAAACATCGCCGGCTTGGCGGTAATCAGGAAAAACTGCGCCAGCAGCGGCCGTTCCTCCTTGCTGAATTCAATGGTGCGAACCGGTTTGACCTGGTTCAGCGCGGCCTGACATTTCTCCAGGATCGCAACCAGCTTGATCGACTCCTTGTCGCCGGAGCGGGCGGTTTTGGTGACGCGGTGCAGCGCCTTTTCAACCGCTGCGAGGTCGGCCAGGCAAAGCTCGGTCTGGATGGTTTCGATGTCGGAGATCGGATCGACCTTGCCGGCGACGTGAATCACGTTGTCGTCTTCAAAGCAGCGCACCACGTTGAGGGTCGCATCGGTCTCGCGGATGTGCGCAAGAAACTTGTTGCCCAGGCCCTCGCCCGTGCTGGCACCGGCCACCAGCCCGGCGATATCGACGAATTCGACAATGGCCCGCTGGATTTTTTGCGGACTGACGATCGCGGCCAGCGCGTCGAGCCGCGCATCGGGCACTTCGACGATGCCGACATTCGGCTCAATGGTGCAAAACGGGTAGTTCTCGGCCGCGATGCCGGCCTTGGTCAAGGCATTGAACAGCGTGGATTTACCGACGTTGGGAAGCCCCACAATGCCGCACTTCAAACTCATGACAACCCTTCAAAAACAGGGGGTGAAGTGTATGCGATGGGCTGCGCGCAGACAGCCGGTAGCGCCGCCCGATAGCGCTGCACAGCCGGTCTTTTGCTGCGATCTGCAGCCGGGCCGGCCCCAGGGCCAGGGCCGCTTCAGTCGAAGCGCAGCTCAGCCCGCACGCGCTGCCCGACCTTCACCAGCGCGTCGACCCCACCGAGCACGATGGCGTTCATGCCGAAGGTGATCCGGCCATCGACCCGCGGATCCTGGCGTTCGCTTTGCAGCAGGTCGCCGACTTCCGGGCTGCGGAGTGCGGTTTGCGGATCGACGTCGGGAATCGTGCAGCGCACGCAGGGCTTGACCAGCTTGAGCTGCGGATTCGCCGCCGGGTCGCCGGTCTGGATGTGCAGCAGGTCGAGCCGGTCTTCGTCGTGCGGCGCGAAATCGGTCTCGCCGGGCACCGAAGCCAGCACGATGTTCGGCCGAAAGCGCGCCATTTCGGCTGGCTGCGCGCCGCGTGCCGTCAGCTTGTCATTGAACTGCGCCAGCGACGCCGCACCGATCACCACCAGTGGATAACCGTCGTTGAACTGATTCAGCGCCTCGACGCCGCCGGTCCACTGCAGATCGCTCAGGCGCTTGTGGTCAGGGTCGAACCGCACCAGCCGGACCGGAGCGCCGAGAAAGTCGCTGAACCACTGGGCGGCGACCTTGCCCATGTCGAAGGCCGGCACCCGGTCGTCCCAGATGCGCACCTGGACGGCCCCCTCGACTTCGCCGATCTTGACGTGCAGCGCCAGCATGCCGGGCGCGCGCAGCACCATGTCTTCATGGCGCAGCTGCGGCTGGATCAGCGCCATGCGGGGAAATTTACGCTGCGACAGAAAGTCACCTTTCGCATCGACAACCATCCAGGCCCGGTCGAGTTCGAGTCCACTTTCGATCAGCAGCGCTTCCTTGACCTGCACTCCGGCGCAGGACTTGACCGGATAGACCGTCAGCTGCGAAATGATGGCGTGAACCATGCCGGACGGCGCCGGTGCGTGCAGTCCAGGGGGGGTGGAGGGTGAAGTCACGTTGGAGCCTTGCGTTCAGAGAAGTGATTAGCGCGCACCAAACGGCTGGGAGCTGGATGCTGGCGCAAAAGGCCGGATTTTGCCCTGCCGCTTGAAAGCGGTGGACGATCCAGCTCCGGTCTGTCGTGCCGGGCTCGACCGGTCAAGCTCGCAGCGGCAGACCCCGCCCGTCATGCCAAACCCCGACAGCAATGGCAGGCCGAACCACCAACGACACACCCGACCCACCATCGCCCGCCACAGATTCGCAAGGATCATGCACAGGGTCCCTAGAATCCCCCCATGTCTTCTCAATTCGACGTTTGTATCCGGGGCGACGGGGTGGTCGGGCGGGCACTCGCGCTGCTGCTGGCCCAATCCCGCCTGCGCGTGGCGCTTGTCAGCCGAAGCGTTAGCCCAGACGCCCAAGAGCCCGAGCACACCGATGTGCGGGCCTATGCATTGAACGCCGCCTCGCGCCAGATGCTGCTCGCGCTGCGCGCCTGGCCCGACGCCGCCGGCGCCACGCCAGTCCGCCAGATGCAGGTATACGGTGACGACGGTGGTCGGGTCGAGTTCGATGCACCCCCACTGCCGCGCAGCGCGGTGGAGAGCCAAGCCGATGCGCTGGCCTGATCGTCGATGTCGCGCCGCTGCAGCGCCTGCTGCTCGAAGCCGTGCGCTTCCAGCCGCAGATCGAAACCGTCTCCGAGCCGGCGTCCGCTGCCCTCACCGTGGTGTGCGAAGGCCGGCGCGGCATCGGCCGCGAAGGGCTGGACGTGGCGTGGACCATCTCGCCCTACCCGCAGGACGCAATCGCTGCACGGCTTGAATCCACGTTGCCGCATTGCGGCGTGGCGCGCCAGTGGTTCAGCGGCGGCGACGTGCTGGCGCTGTTGCCGATGGGCGGCGACGACGGCCACGCGCTGGCGCTGGTCTGGTCGCTGGCGACCGAACGCGCACGCCAGCGTCTGGCCCTTACCGACGAGGCGTTTTGCGCTGAATTGCAAAGCCTGTGCGGGCAACAAACCGGTGCGCTGCGGCTGAGCAGCGAACGGGTCGGCTGGCCGCTGGCGCTATGCCAGGCCGGGCGCTGGGTCGGCCCCGGCTGGGCGCTGGCCGGCGACGCTGCGCACACCGTGCATCCGCTGGCCGGCCAGGGTTTGAACCTCGGGCTGGCCGACGCCGCCTGCCTGGCCAAAGTGCTGGGCGAGCGCGAATACTGGCGCACGCCCGGCGACGAGAAACTGCTGCGCCGCTACGAACGTGCCCGCAAAGCCGACACCGCCGCGATAGCCGCCGTCACCGACGGTCTGCAAGGCCTGTTCGCCCAGCCTGGTCATGTATGGCAAATGCTGCGCAACCGCGGCATGAACAGCTTCGCCCGCAGTGGGCCGATCAAAACCTGGCTGACGCGCCGGGCAGCCGGGCTGTAACGCCGCCCCGGCGCCTGCACACTGTCCGTCACACCGTTTTTGATTCCGCTTTTTGCATCTTCTCCGCCGCTTTTTCCATCGCTTTCCCCCCGACTTATTCCCGACCGGTTTTCCCCGACCACTTTTTTCCAACCGCTTTTCCTTAACCGCCAACCGTTACACCAGCATGCAAACAACCCACCGATCTTTTTTTGCCGCCACGCTGGCCGTGGCCTTGCTGCTGTGCGCCGCATGGATACCGGCAGAGGCCCAGGAAGCCACCATTCGCAAAAACCTCGGCGAGCGGCTGAGCAGCTTTGCCAAGATTGACGAAGTGAGCAAGTCGCCGATCAGCGGCCTGTACGAGGTGCGTATCAATGAAACCGACATTTTCTACACCGACGCGGAGGGCAACTTCCTGATCCAGGGTGCGATTCTCGACACCCGTGCGCGGCGCAACCTGACCGAAGAACGCGTGGCGCAGCTCAGCGTCATCGCCTTCGACGCGCTGCCGCACAAAGATGCGTTCCAGATCGTGCGCGGCAACGGCAAACGCAAGATGGCGGTGTTTGAAGACCCGAATTGCGGCTACTGCAAGCGCTTCGAGCGCGACATGCAAAACGTCAACGACGTGACGATCTACCTTTTCCTCTACCCGGTCCTCGGCGCCGATTCGCTTGAGAAATCGAAAAACCTCTGGTGCGCCAAAGACAAGCCCAAAGCCTGGATCGACGCGATGGTGCGCGACCAGCCGATCGTCAAGGCAAGCTGCGACACCTCGGCCATAGACCGCACGCTGGCGTTCGGCAAAAAGCACAAGATCACCGGCACCCCGACCATCATCTTTGCCGACGGGACCCGCGTGCCGGGCGCCATAACGGCGGTGCAGGTCGAAAAGCAGCTGGCCGAGGCGAAATGACGGGTGGCGCGTCTTGGCATGCCGGTGATCAGGGTGTTTTATGACTCCAGCCCAACCACGACAGGCGCAGGCAGCTATTGAATTCATAGCGACAGCCAAGCTGCACCGCGCCTGCAGTGCGGCGCCCAAGCGCCTCGGGTGGAGCGCCGGCGAGCGCTGCGCCGTCCCGCCGCACCTTCAATGAGTTCATCGCCCAAACCGCTGATTTTTCTGCTGGGTTACGCCGGCCTGCTGCCGTTCGCCGGGCTGGCCGTGGCGATCTGGCTGGCGCCGCCCGATTACGCCGCAGCCTGCACGCTGGCACTCGCCGCCTACGGCGCGGCCATCGTGTCTTTTCTGGGGGGCATCCACTGGGGGCTGGGCTTTCAGATGGGCGACGCCGCGCCGCGCATGCACTTTTTTTGGGGCGTCACCACGCCGCTGCTGGCCTGGTTGGCGCTGTTGCTGCCCGCCTGGGCAGGGCTGGTACTGCTGGCTGCTGCTCTGCTGCTCTGCCAGATGGTGGACCGCAGCAGCTACCCGGCCACCGGGCTGGCGCGCTGGCTGCCGCTGCGGCGGCGCCTGACGGCGGTGGCGATGCTGGCCTGTCTGGTTGGCGCGCTGGGCGCGTGGCGCCAGAGCGGCGGCTGAACGCCCGCACTGGGTCGCCGAAACGCTGAGGTATTCTGTCTCTCACCATGCTGAACCCCGCCACGCGAAGCCCCGGCCCTGCAACGCCGAACCCCGATGCGCCGCCACCCAACGCAAGCCGGCGTTCCCGGCACAAACCGGCCGCCGTAGCGCTGCGTGTCGCCATCGCCGACGTCAACGCCCACCTGTTTTCCGTCACTTTGACCATCGCCCAGCCGGAAGCCCGCCAGCAGGTGGCCCTGCCGGTGTGGATTCCCGGCAGCTACCTGGTGCGCGAATTCGCCAAAAGCCTGCAGGGCCTGCAAGCCGCGCAAGCCGGCAGCGCGCCGCTGGCCTGCCAGCAGATCGACAAATGCAGCTGGCAGATCGACTGCGACCCGAAGCGGGCGTTGGTCATACGCTATCTGGTTCACGCGCGCGACAACTCGGTGCGCAGCGCCTGGCTTGACGCCGAGCGCGGATTTTTCAACGGCACCAGCCTGTTTTTGCGGGTCGAAGGCCAGCATCAACTGCCGCACACGCTCGATATCGCCCGGCCCGGCCACGCCAGCAACTGGTCGGTGGCGACCGGCCTCGCGCCCCAAAAAATCGACGCGCAGGGCTTTGGCGTCTATCTGGCCGCCGACTACGACGAACTGGTCGATTGCCCGGTCGAGATGGGCGCGTTCTGGAGCGGCAGCTTTAGTGCCTGCGGCGTGCCGCACCGTTTCGTCGTGGCCGGCGCGCTGCCGGGTTTCGACGGCGAGCGGATGCTGGCCGATGTTAAGCAGATCTGCACGACGCAAATCCGCTTCTGGCACGGCGCCCGCAAGAAGCCACCCTTCAAAAGCTATGTCTTCATGCTCAATGCAGTGGACGACGCCTACGGCGGGCTCGAACACCGCAACTCGACTGCGCTGATCTGCAAACGCAAGGACCTGCCGCGCCGGGGCGGCGCCAGGACGTCCGACGGCTACACCACGCTGCGCGGGCTGATCAGCCATGAGTACTTTCACACGTGGAACGTCAAGCGCATGCGTCCGGCCGAGTTCGCCCAGCTCCGCTACGACAGCGAAAATTACACCGAACTGCTGTGGTTCTTTGAAGGCTTCACCAGTTATTACGACGACCTGCTGCTGCGCCGTGCCGGTCTGCTCGACAGCCCGGCCTACCTGAAGCTGCTGAACAAGACCATCAACCAGGTCATGCAGACGCCGGGCCGGCTGGTCCAGTCGGTGGCAGCGGCCAGCTTCGACGCCTGGGTCAAGTATTACCGGCAGGACGAGAACACGCCCAACACCACCGTCAGCTACTACACGAAAGGCGCGCTGGTCGCGCTGTGTATGGACCTGACGCTGCGCGGTGAAAGCGTGTCTCCCGAGGCCGACGGCGCCACGCTGGACGCGGTGCTCAAAACACTCTGGGAGCAAAGCCGGGGCGGGCCGATCACCGAGGCCGATTTTCTGGACGCACTGGCGCTGCATGGCCAGCGGCCGTTTGCGGCCGAACTGGCCCAATGGGTGCACGGCACGTCTGAGCTGCCGCTGCGGGCGCTGCTGAAACAGCACGGCGTCGGCGTCATCGACGAACCGGGCCAGCTTGCGCACCGGCTGGGCCTGCGGGTGGAAGAGAACCAGGGCCAGGCCCTGGTGATCAAGGTGGTGCTGCGCGGCGGCGCCGCCGAAGCCGCCGGCTTCGCGCCCGGCGACG
>JAJAYS010000130.1 GCA_026786065.1 Polaromonas sp. | reverse complement strand
CCGCCCCCGGGGGGTGGGGGGTGGGGGGGGGGCTCCCCATGCAGCTCGGTGATGCCAGGACCGGAAAACTCGCCGACAACATCACCGGTTTTGGTCGGGCGCTGCGCCGCGCTGGCGTCAAGATCGACAGCCAGCGTATCGCCCTGGCTGAGGAAGCTGCGCTGCTTGTCGGCATAGCCGAAAAAGACGATTTAAGCGCCGCGTTCGAGTCCGTGATGATCGGCTGCGAACAGGACCGGCTGGTGTTTCGCGAGCTGTTCGATGTCTATTTTCGGGACCCCAAAGTCGCCAACAAGCTGCTCGCGCAGATGCTGCCCAGTGCAGAAGGCAAGGCCGAGCCGGAAAAGCGCCGCCCGAGGGTGCGCGAAGCGCTCACCCCGCAAAAATCTTTCGGCCAGCAGGCCAGGCCGTCGAGCGAAGACCAGAAGGTCGAGTTCGATGCGGTGATGACGGCGAGCGATGTCGAACGCCTGAAGCATGCCGACTTCAACGCCCTTTCGGCCACCGAGTACCGGCTGGTCGAAAAGCTGGCGCGCGACATCAAGCTGCCGTTGCCGATGTTTGCCTCGCGCCGCAGCCAGCCGGCCGCGAACGGCGCGCGCATGCACTGGCCGGGCGTGATGCGCCAGGCGGCGCGTACCGGCGGCGAGCTGCTGAACCTGCCGCGCCTGCGCCGCCGCGAGCAGGCCCTGCCGCTGCTGGTGCTGGTCGATGTCTCCGGGTCTATGGAGCGCTATGCGCGGCTGTTGCTGGCTTTTTTGCATGCGGCCACGCGCCGCCATCCGCAGCGCGATGTGTTTGCCTTCGGCATGCGCCTGACCGACCTCGGCGCCGCATTTCGCCAGGCCGATACCGACGCCATGCTGGCCCACGCGAGCCTGGCGATAGAAGACTTTGCCGGCGGCACGCAGCTCGGTGCCTCGCTGGCCACGCTGCGCGAAGAACATGCACGCCGGCTGGTGGGGCGCCGCACCATCGTGCTGGTCATCACCGACGGCCTCGACACCGGCGAGCCAGAGGATTTGGCGCGCGAGCTGGCCTGGCTGCGCCGCCGCAGCCGGCGCCTGCTCTGGCTCAACCCCTTGATGCGCTTTGAGGGTTACGCGCCGCTGGCTCGCGGTGCTGCGGCGCTGCATGCGCAGGCCCACGGCATGCTCGCAGTCCACAATCTGAGCAAACTCGAAGAGCTGGCCGCCAGCCTGGCCGCGCTGATGAAAAAGTAGCCCGCAATGCCGTCGAAGCGCTGTCGCCCCCTGCCGGACGGCAAGCCCTATGCCCAACCGGGACTTGCGTTCGCCGCAGGGTGTGGGCAACCGGGCCGGAACAAACTTCAAACCGTCAACCAAGGAATACATCATGGAAATGCAAGGAAGCCGTCAGCTTGCGGTTACGCAGCAGCAAGCCTGGGACGCACTGAACGACCCAGCGGTGCTCAAAGCCTGCATTCCGGGTTGCGACAAGTTCGAGTCCACTGGAGAAAACCAGTACGCGATTGCGATGGCCCTGAAGATCGGTCCGGTGTCGGCCAAATTCACCGGCAAGATCACGCTCAGCGACATCCGGCCGCCCGAGAGCTACAAGCTGTCGTTCGACGGCCAGGGCGGGGTTGCCGGTTTCGGCAAGGGCAGTGCCGCCGTGACGCTGACTCCAAACGACGCCGGCTGCGAGCTGGCCTACTCGGTGCAGGCTTCAGTCGGCGGCAAGATCGCGCAGCTCGGCCAGCGGCTGGTCGACGGCGCAGCCAAGTCGATGGCCGAAGATTTTTTCAAGCGCTTCGACAAAGAGATGCAGCGCCAGCACCCCGAAGCGTATGCCGCGCAGGCCGAGCGTGCGGCCGGGTCCGAAGGCGGTGCGCCAGTGGCACCGGGGTTGACCGATGCGCCTGCCGCGCCCTCGCTGGTCGGCGCATCCGGGGCGGCCGTTCCGGTGTGGGCTTGGGGAGCCGGCGCGGTGGCGGTTGCGGTGGCGGGCTTTTTGTTGATGCGTTGACCATGCACGGGCTCGACTCCGGCCTGTCACGCCGCCAGTTGCTGGCGGCGCTCTGCGCGTGCGCCGGGGCTGGAACGTCGATGGCAACGACCGAGCCCGCCACTGCCTTTCCGAGCCGGCCGATCACGCTGATCGTGCCCTGGCCAGCCGGTGGCGCGACCGACATCACGATGCGCATTCTGGGCGACCTTGCCGGACGCCAGCTCGGCCAGAGCGTGGTGGTTGAAAACCGCCCTGGTGCCGCCGGCACGCTGGTCGGCCCGGCCCTGCGGTCGGCGACGCCCGACGGCTACACCCTCGGCCAACTGCCGCTGACGCTCTACCGTTTTCCGTTTCAGCAGAAGGTCGCCTGGGACCCGCTGCGCGACATCGTGCCGGTGATTCAAATTTCCGGTGTGACCTTCGGCGTGCTGGTGCCGGAGGGCAGCGCTTTCCAGAGTCTCGCCGACCTCGTCAAATGGGGCCGCGCAAACCCCGAGCGTCTGACAGTGGGTTCGACCGGCATCGGCACCACGGCCCATCTGGCGATGGAAGAAGTCATGGCGGCCGAAGCCGTCAGCTACATTCACGTTCCGTATAAAGGCACGGCCGACCAGATGCTGGCCGTTGCCAGCCAGACACTGATGGCGGGTGTCAATTCCACCGGCTTTGCACCGTATGTCGAAAGCGGAAAATTGCGCCTGCTGGCCGTCTTCAGCGCCCAGCGCAGCAAGCGCTGGCCTGCGGTGCCGACCATCAAGGAGCTGGGTTATGCCAACGGCGTGCACAACTCGCCCTATGGCATCGGCGCCCCGGCCGGGCTGGATCCGCTGATCGTCCGGAAGCTGCACGATGCGTTCAAGGTGGCGATGTTCGATCCGCTGCATCTGCAGGAAATCGCCCGCTACGACCAGGAGCCGGCCTACCTCGGTTCGGCCGACTATGCGCGCCATGTGCAGGAGGTGTCGGTGCGTGAACGGCAGTTGCTGGCCCGCCTCGGGCTCGGCCTGTTTCAGCCGGCACCGGCACGTACCGAATAGCCGATGGTGGTTACTGCAATTCACACCCTGTCGTGTCAGAACGTCAGCAAGCGTTTTGGCACGGTGCAGGCGCTCGACGCCGTGTCCCTGCACGTTGCCCCAGGCGAGCTGGTTGCGCTGCTCGGGCCGAATGGCGCCGGCAAATCCACCTTGTTCCAGATCCTCACCGGGCTGTTCGTCGCCGACAGCGGCGAGGTCGAGGTCCTGGGCGCGGACATGGCCCGCAACCCGGTCGCCGCGCTGGCGCAGCTCGGTGTGGTGTTTCAGCAGATGGCGCTCGACCTGAATTTGTCGGTGCGCGCCAATCTCCGGTTTCATGCTGACCTGCACGGCTTGCCCCGGCGCGAATCGTCCCGGCGGATTGATGCGCTGCTGGCGCATTTCGGCCTGCTCGACGTGGCCGACACCGCCACGCGCAGCCTGTCTGGTGGCAACCGGCGCAAGGTCGAACTGCTGCGCGCGCTGGTACACGAGCCGCGTCTGTTGCTGATGGACGAGGCCACCGTCGGACTGGATCCGGCCTCGCGCACCCAATTGCTCGACGAAGTGCTGCAACTGGTCGGCAACCGTGGGCTGGGCGTCTTGTGGGCCACGCATCTGGTTTCAGAGGCCGAGCGGGCGCACCGCATCCTGGTGCTCGACAAAGGCCGCTTGCGCTTCGACGGCAACGCGGCGCAACTGTGCAGCGAGCAAAAACAGGCCAGCCTGGAGGCGGCCTTTCTGCAACTCACCGGAGCCCGCACCCGGCCCGGTATTGACGATGGAAAAAACACATGAACAGCACAACGCAGCTTTTCGGTCTTTTGCCGCCATGCGATTCGCCGCCGCGCCGGGGTCGCGTCGGCCCGGTGGGAAGGGCGGTCTGCGCAGCGTCGCTGGTTGCGGTGCTCACGCTGGCTTCGCTGGCGCAGGCGCAGGCGCAGGGCACCGGGCAACTGTTCATATAGTCCGAAAAAGACAATAGCCTGGTGGTCGTCGATGTTGCCAAGGCAGAAGTCACCGGCACGATCGCGCTGTGCAAGCGGCCGCGCCATATGCAGTTCACGCCGGACCGCAAGCGGCTGATGGTGGCCTGCAGCGACGACCACCGCATTGTGGTGATGGACGTTGCCAGCAGAAAAATCATCGACCGGCTTGACGTTGGCGAGAACCCCGAGACCTTCGACCTGAGTCCGGACGGGCGCATGCTTTACGCGTCGAACGAGGAAGACGCCTTGCTCACCGCGTTCGATCTGGTCGCACGCAAAAAGGCGTTCGAGGTGAAGGTCGGTGCCGAGCCCGAGGGCGTCAAGGTCAGTGCCGACGGCAAAACCGTGTACGTAGCATCGGAGGTTGCCAGCCTGGTGCATGTGGTCGATGTCGCCACCCGCAAGGTCGTCAAAAACATCAAGGTCGGCAAGCGTCCGCGGCGCTTCTTGCTGACCAGCGGCGGAGAGCTGTGGGTCAGCAACGAACTCGATGCCAGCGTCAGCATCATTTCGATCCGTGACCACACGGTGCAGGGCCAGATTGATTTCAAGCCGCCGGGCATGCGGGCCGAAGACGTGACGCCGGTGGGCATGGCGCTTTCGCCGGACGGCAAGACGGCCTACGTCGGACTGGGCCGGGCCAACCATGTGGCGGCGGTCGATGTCGCCACCCGCAAGGTGAACGGCTATGCGCTGGTGGGCAAGCGCGCCTGGGGCGTGACGGTGGCGCGCGACGGCAAGACGCTGTATGTGGTCAACGGCATGTCCGACGACATGAGTCTGGTTGACGTCGCCAAGCTGAAGTCCTTCAAAACCGTCAAGGCCGGCCGCGTGCCTTACATGGCTGTGATCGACGACTGACTGACTGACGTGACGGACTGCCGCACTG
>JAJAYS010000129.1 GCA_026786065.1 Polaromonas sp. | reverse complement strand
CAGTGGATCGAGAATTTGCGCATCCGGCTGGATGATGTTGTCGCGCAAGTGCCGATGTCCTCAGGCCAGGGTGCCGCAAACCGGCCTGGCGGGTCTGCCAGCGCCGCCCCCATCGAGGGGGGCGGCGAACCCCACGCGGCGGGGAGCCACGGCGGAGTGTCATTGCTCGACCGCCAGCAAGCCTTCGGCTACACCCAGGAGGACATCAAGTTCCTGATGTCGCCGATGGCCACCAACGGCGAGGAAGCCACCGGCTCTATGGGCAACGACTCGCCGCTGGCCGTGCTGTCCAACAAAAACAAGCCGCTCTACAACTATTTCAAGCAGCTGTTCGCGCAGGTGACCAATCCACCCATCGACCCGATACGCGAAGCCATCGTGATGTCTCTGGTGTCGTTCATTGGCCCCAAGCCCAACCTGCTCGACATCAACCAGGTCAACCCGCCGCTTCGGCTGGAAGTCAGTCAGCCGATCTTGAACAACGCCGGCATGCAGAAACTGCGCGACATTGAGCTGCACACGCAAGGCAAGTTCAAGAGCTACACGCTGGACATCACCTACCCGCTGGCCTGGGGCCATGAAGGGGTCGAGGCCAAGCTCGCTTCGCTGTGCGCCGAGGCGGTCGATGCCCTCAAGGGCGGAAAAAACATCCTGATCGTCAGTGACCGGCAGGTCAGCGCCTCTCAGGTGGCGATTCCGGCGCTGCTGGCGCTGTCGGCGGTGCACCAGCACCTGGTCAAAGAGGGTCTGCGCACGACGGCCGGCCTGGTGGTCGAAACTGGTTCGGCCCGCGAGGTCCATCACTTTGCGGTGCTCGCCGGTTACGGCGCCGAAGCCGTACACCCCTACTTGGCAATCGAAACGCTGGGCGAGCTGTTTCACGGGTTGCCGGGCGAGCTGAGCTTCGACAAGGCGGTCGCCAACTACACCAAGGCCATCGGCAAGGGGCTGTCGAAGATCATGTCCAAGATGGGCGTTTCGACCTACATGAGCTACTGCGGTGCGCAGTTGTTCGAGGCGATTGGCCTGAACCGCAAGATGATTGCCAAGTTCTTCACCGGCACCGCCAGCCAGGTCGAAGGCATGGGCGTCTTCGACGTGGCCGAAGAAGCCTTGCGCACCCACCGCGCCGCTTTCAGCGACGACCCGGTGCTGGCCCACATGCTCGACGCCGGCGGCGAATACGCCTGGCGCGTACGCGGCGAAGACCACATGTGGACGCCCGACGCGATTGCCAAACTGCAGCACGCGACACGTTCGAACAACTGGAACACCTACAAGGAATACGCCCAGTTGATCAACGAGCAAAACCGCCGCCACATGACGCTGCGCGGCCTGTTCGAATTCAAGATCGATCAGTCCAAAGCGATTGCTATCGACGAAGTCGAATCGGCCAAAGAAATTGTCAAGCGCTTTGCCACCGGCGCCATGTCGCTCGGCTCCATCAGCACCGAGGCGCATGCCACGCTGGCTGTCGCCATGAACCGCATAGGCGGCAAGAGCAATACCGGCGAGGGTGGGGAAGATCCGGCGCGCTATCGCCAGGAACTAAAGGGCATTCCGATCAAGCAGGGCGAGACGCTCAAAAGCGTGATCGGCCCCAAACAGGTCGAGGTCGATTTGCCGTTGCAAGACGGCGACTCCCTGCGCTCGAAAATCAAGCAGGTGGCCTCCGGCCGCTTCGGCGTCACGGCCGAATACCTGGTGTCGGCCGACCAGATACAGATCAAGATGGCGCAGGGTGCCAAGCCCGGCGAGGGCGGCCAGTTGCCCGGCGGCAAGGTCAGCGACTACATCGGTGCGCTGCGTTACTCGGTGCCTGGCGTCGGCCTGATTTCACCGCCGCCGCACCACGATATTTACTCGATAGAAGATTTGGCCCAGCTCATTCACGATCTGAAAAACGTCAATCCGCGCGCCAGTGTGAGCGTCAAGCTGGTCAGTGAAGTCGGCGTCGGCACCATCGCCGCCGGGGTGGCCAAGGCCAAGTCCGACCATGTGGTGATTGCCGGCCACGACGGCGGCACCGGGGCCTCGCCCTGGTCGTCGATCAAGCATGCCGGCTCGCCGTGGGAAATCGGCCTGGCCGAAACCCAGCAGACGCTGGTGCTCAACCGCCTGCGTGGCCGCATCCGCGTGCAGGCAGATGGCCAGATGAAAACCGGCCGCGACGTGGTGATAGGCGCGCTGCTGGGCGCCGACGAATTCGGCTTTGCCACCGCGCCGCTGGTGGTCGAGGGCTGCATCATGATGCGCAAATGCCACCTGAACACCTGCCCGGTCGGTGTGGCCACGCAGGACCCGGTGCTGCGCAAAAAATTCAGCGGTAAGCCGGAGCACGTCGTCAATTATTTCTTCTTCGTCGCTGAGGAGGCGCGCCAGTTGATGGCGCAGCTCGGTGTGCGCAAGTTCGAGGACCTGATCGGCCGCGCCGACCTGCTCGACACGCAAAAAGGTGTTGCGCACTGGAAGGCTGGCGGCCTCGATTTCAGCCGGCTCTTCTACCAGCCCATCGTGCCGGCCGAGGTGCCGCGCCGGCATGTGTCGGCGCAGGAGCATGGCTTGGAAAAAGCGCTCGACGTGCGGCTGATCCAGAAGTCCAAAGCGGCGCTTGAAAACGCCGAGAAAGTGCAGTTCATTGAAGTCGTTCGCAACGTCAACCGCACCGTCGGCGCGATGCTGTCGGGCGAGCTGACGCGGCTGCGTCCCGAAGGCCTGCCGGACGACACGCTGCGCATCCAGTTAGAGGGCACCGGCGGCCAGTCGTTCGGCGCCTTCCTGGCCAAAGGCATCACGATGTACCTGATCGGCGACGCCAACGACTACACCGGCAAGGGCCTGTCTGGCGGTCGCATCATCGTGCGCCCCAGCATCGAGTTTCGCGGCGAGGCGCACAAAAACACCATCGTCGGCAACACCGTGCTGTATGGCGCGACCACTGGCGAAGCGTTCTTCAGTGGCGTGGCAGGCGAACGCTTTGCGGTGCGGCTGTCTGGCGCGACGGCGGTTGTCGAAGGCACCGGCGACCACGGTTGCGAGTACATGACTGGCGGCACCGTCGTCGTGCTGGGCAAGACCGGGCGCAACTTCGCCGCCGGCATGAGCGGCGGCGTCGCGTATGTATACGACGAAGACGGCCAATTCTCGACCCGCTGCAACACCTCCATGGTGTCGATGGACAAAGTCGTCAGCACCGCCGACCAGCACACCCACGACCGCGCCGACTGGCATGCCGGTGAAAGCGACGAGGTCTTGCTGAAGCGCCTGCTGCAGGAGCACAACCGCTGGACCGGCAGCAAGCGCGCACGCGAGCTGCTCGACCACTGGGCCGAGGCGCGGCAGAAGTTTGTCAAGGTGTTCCCCAACGAATACAAGCGGGCCCTGGCGCTGCGCAAGGAGAAACGGCTCGACGCATCGACCGAAACCACGCGCGGGCAGGCTGCCACCAACGAGGCGGTTGCCGCCAAGTGAGGCCGAGGCGCTGTGCGGCGCCGCGTTCGCTATTAACTTTGTAGCTGTTTGCGCCCGTATTTATTGGGCTAAAGGCTGAAACTCTTCAAGAAACTACCTGAAACCGCATCGGACGACATCATGGGAAAAATCACCGGCTTTATGGACTATGAGCGCGTCGTGGAAGGCTACAAGCCGATCCCGGAGCGGCTGACGAACTACCGGGAGTTCGTCATTGGACTGGACGACGCGCAGGCCAAAACGCAGGCGGTGCGCTGCATGGACTGCGGCACGCCGTTTTGCAACAGCGGCTGCCCAGTCAACAACATCATTCCCGACTTCAACGACATGGTGTTTCGCGCCGACTGGAAAAACGCCATCGACACGCTGCACAGCACCAATAACTTTCCCGAGTTCACCGGCCGCATCTGCCCGGCGCCGTGCGAGGCGGCTTGCGTGCTCAACGTCAACGACGACGCGGTCGGCATCAAGTCGATCGAGCATGCGATCATCGACCGCGCCTGGCTAGAGGGCTGGGTGATGCCGCAGTTGCCCCGGCACAAAACCGGCAAAAAGGTCGCCGTCGTCGGTTCTGGCCCGGCCGGCATGGCGGCGGCCCAGCAGCTGGTACGGGTCGGCCACGCGGTCACGCTGTTCGAGAAAAACGACCGCATCGGCGGCCTGTTGCGCTACGGCATTCCAGACTTCAAGATGGAGAAAATCCACATTGACCGCCGCGTCGCGCAGATGGAGAAAGAGGGCGTCGTGTTCAGGCCCGGCGTAATGATCGGCAGCCTGGAAAATCCGCTTGGCAAAGACTCGAGAGTCACCAACTGGGCGAAAGAAACCATCACGCCCAAGCAGCTGCAGCGCGACTTTGACGCCGTGATTCTGACCGGCGGTTCCGAGCAGTCGCGTGACCTGCCGGTGCCGGGCCGCGATCTGGGCGGCGTGCATTTTGCGATGGAGTTTTTACCCCAACAAAACAAGGTCAACGCCGGCGACAAGGTCAAAGGCCAGCTGTCGGCTTCTGGCAAGCATGTCATCGTCATCGGCGGCGGCGACACCGGCTCCGATTGCGTCGGCACCAGCAACCGCCACGGTGCGGCCAGCGTCACGCAGTTCGAGTTGATGCCCGAGCCGCCGGTCGAAGAAAACCGGCCCATGACCTGGCCCTACTGGCCGATCAAGCTGCGCACCTCGTCGTCGCATGAAGAGGGCTGCGAGCGCGAGTTCGCCATTTCGACCAAGGCGTTGATTGGCGACAAGGGCAAGGTCACCGGCTTGACGACGGTGCGGGTCGAGTGGGTCGGCGGCAAGATGGTCGAAGTGGCGGGGTCTGAAGAAACCCTGCAGGCCGACCTGGTGCTGCTGGCGATGGGTTTCGTCTCGCCGGTAGCTTCGGTGCTTGACGCCTTCGGCATCGACAAAGACAACCGTGGCAACGCCAAAGCCACCACCGATTTCACCGGCGGCTACGCCACCAATGTGCCGAAGGTGTTTGCCGCCGGCGACATCCGGCGCGGGCAAAGCCTGGTGGTCTGGGCGATCCGCGAAGGCCGCCAGGCAGCCCGTTCTGTGGACGAATTTTTGATGGGCGCGAGCGATCTGCCGCGCTGAGCTGGCGGCGCGCGGCGCGGGCTGCCAAACCGTTGCAAAACCGCCTTCAGCCCGCTACCAAAACGTCGTGCGGCAACCGGCTGCAGCGGAGCCGCTATAAAAAACAGAGCTGCTTGCGCCCGTATTTGTTGGGCTAGAGCCCGATTTGTTTTGAAAAAATGTGATTATTGAGGCGATTTTTGAGCCGGTGCAGTGGGTTGGACCCGTATGACTCGCCCTCCCTTCGGGAGAAGGCGGAGGCCGAACGCTCCAGTTCCGGATGCGCTTGCGCGCATCTGGACAGCACGAAGAAGACCGGGCTCCAGCCGGGCTGCGGTCTGCAAGACAGGGTTCCCCGGTGGCGCTCCACTCGACTGCTTCACAGGCGGCCGCCCGCACCCCACTCCTCTCCCGGAGGGAGAGTGAGCAAGCAGGATGACCACATTCGGCAAGCCGGGCAGTGACGAGAAAATGCGTGATGACGGTCGGCAAGGGCCTGCAGACCGCTCGTAAACCCTGAACCGCTATCATGGCGGCCAACCTCCAGCCGCACGCCGATGCGGCTTTTTCACAGCCCGCATGCCCGCCACCCCCAACCTTGTCGAACTGAACAACCTGAGCTTCGGCTACGGCAATGGCCGCGTGATTCTCGATGGCGTCTCGCTGCAGGTGCCACGCGGCAAGGTGACCGCTCTGATGGGCGCCTCGGGCGGCGGCAAGACCACAGTTTTGCGGCTGATTGGCGGGCAGCAAACAGCCGACAAGGGCCAGGTGCTGTTCGACGGCCAGGACGTCGCCGGGCTGGACCGCGACGGCCTGTACGCGGCCCGCAGGCGCATGGGCATGCTGTTCCAGTTCGGTGCGCTGTTTACCGACCTCAGCGTGTTCGACAACGTCGCCTTTCCGCTGCGTGAACACACCCTCTTGCCGGCGCCGCTGATCCGCGACATCGTGCTGATGAAACTCAACGCGGTGGGCCTGCGCGGCGCGCGCGACCTGATGCCGAGCGAAATCTCCGGCGGCATGGCGCGGCGGGTAGCGCTGGCGCGTGCGATTGCGCTTGACCCCGACCTGATCATGTACGACGAGCCATTTGCCGGCCTGGACCCGATCTCGCTCGGCACCGCCGCGCAACTGATTCGCCGGCTAAACGACGCGCTCGGCATCACCAGCCTGGTGGTCTCGCACGACCTGGAAGAAACCTTCCGTATCGCCGACAAGGTGATCATTCTGGCCAACGGCGCTGTCGCGGCGCAGGGCACGCCAGACGAAGTGCGCCACAGCGAAGACCCGATGGTGCACCAGTTCGTCAATGCGTTGAGCGAAGGGCCGGTGAAGTTTCACTACCCGGCCGATTCGGTGGCCGACGATTTCGGGCCGCGTGCGCACGCCGACCGGGGCAGACGAGCATGAGCAGCGCGGTCGTCGGCTGGATTGCAGACATCGGCTTTGCCACCCGCAGCAAACTGGCCGAAATCGGGCACGGCGCGCGTATGCTGCTGCGCCTGCTGGCGTTGAGCGGGCCGGCGCTGGGCCGCTTCGGCCTGGTGCGCGACCAGATTTTCTTTCTGGGCAACCACTCGCTGGCCATCATCGCGGTGTCGGGCCTGTTTGTCGGATTCGTGCTCGGGCTTCAGGGCTACTACACGCTTCAGCGCTATGGCTCCGCCGAGGCGCTGGGCCTGCTGGTCGCGCTCAGCCTGGTACGTGAACTCGGGCCGGTGGTCACTGCGCTGCTGTTTGCCGGCCGGGCCGGCACCGCGCTGACCGCCGAAATTGGCCTGATGAAAGCCGGCGAGCAACTTTCGGCAATGGAGATGATGGCGGTCGATCCGATGCGGCGCGTGCTGGCCCCGCGGTTTTTGGGCGGCATCATCGCCATGCCGCTGCTGGCGGCGGTGTTCAGCGCGGTCGGCATCGTAGGCGGCTACCTGGTCGGCGTGGTGATGATCGGCATCGACGCCGGCGCATTCTGGAGCCAGATGCAGGGCGGCGTCGATGTCTGGCGTGACGTTGGCAACGGCATTGTCAAAAGTCTGGTTTTCGGTGTCACGGTGACTTTCGTCGCGCTCTATCAGGGCTTTGAGGCACAGCCGACCCCTGAAGGTGTGTCGCGTGCGACCACCCGCACCGTGGTGCTGGGTTCACTGGCGGTGCTCGGGCTTGACTTCCTGCTGACCGCCTGGATGTTCAGCCTTTAGGGTGTTGTGTCGGCCTCGCCCTTGGGCTATAACTTTTCGAGGGAGAATTTGAAGATGCAACGTTCCAGGATTGATGTGTGGGTCGGCCTGTTTGTTCTGGCTGGCGCTGCGGCCGTGCTGTTTCTGGCGCTGAAGTCGGCCAATTTGCTGACCTTCGGCTCCGGCGGCAGCAGCTACCGCGTCAGCGCGCTCTTTGACAACATCGGCGGCCTGAAGCCGCAGGCCGCCGTCAAGAGTGCCGGGGTCGTGGTCGGTCGGGTCGAGAGCATCAATTTCGACAGCAAATCGTATCAAGCCAGCGTTAACCTGGACCTGCAGACCCGCTACCAGTTTCCCAAAGACAGTTCGCTCAAGATCCTGACCAGCGGCCTGCTCGGCGAGCAGTACATCGGCGTCGAAGCCGGTGGCGACGAGAAAAACCTGGTTGGCGGTGACGTCATCCGTCAAACGCAGTCGGCGGTGGTTCTGGAGAACCTGATCAGCCAGTTTTTGTTCAATAAGGCCGCAGAGTCGGCACCGGTAGCCAAAGACCCGGCACCGGCCCAGACCGAAGAGAAAAAATGACGCACATTCCCACCCTGGCATTGGGTGCTTCAAAATGGCTCGGCCTGGCAACCTTTCTGGTTCTGCAAGGCTGCGCCTCGGCACCAAATGCCAATCCGGCCGACCCGCTGGAGCCTTTCAACCGGGGCGTTTTCGAGTTAAACGACAAGATTGATCGCGCCGTCGTCAAGCCGGTCGCGTCGGCCTACCGCGAGATCACGCCCAAGCCGATTCGCACCGGCGTCACCAACTTTTTCGCCAACCTGGCGGACGCCTGGTCCGCTGTCAACAACACGCTGCAACTGAAGGGCGAGGCGGCAACCAACAGCCTGTTCCGCTTTACGACCAACACGCTATGGGGGCTGGGTGGCTTTCTGGACGTCGCCAGCGAAATGCGGATTCCCCGGCATACCGAGGATTTCGGCCAGACGCTCGGCTACTGGGGCGTGCCTGCCGGCCCGTACCTGGTGCTGCCGGTGCTGGGGCCCTCCACGGTGCGTGACACCGTGGGCACTTTTGTGGATTTTGGTGGCAACCTGGCGACTCGGGGTGACAACGTCGGCTTCCGCAACAGCATGTCGAGCATCGGCATCGTTAATGCGCGGGCCAGCTTGCTCGATGCAGGCGACTTGCTTGAACAGGTTTCGCTGGATAAATACAGTTTTGCCCGCGACGTCTATCTGCAGCGGCGGCGTGCACTGGTAAGCCCCTCGACCTCCGAAAAAGAGGAGCGCTTCGACCTGCCCGAAGAACCCGCGCCCGACAAGGCCGAAACCACGCCCGGCGCAGCGCCGGTACCGGCAAAATAGCCTTTCGCAGTTGGAAAAGCGCTTTGCAGCCATCCCGATCCGGCTTCTTCCGCTTTCACGAGCCTGTGCGGACGGTTCCAAGGTTTACCGAGCTGTCGCAAAACTTTATCTCCACGCCCGGGTCAGGCTCTGACAATCGCGGCTGTGGGTCCGGGGCAGCCGTTGTGCAATGCGCACCCGGCGACCAACTGCCGGCGGTATCCGGCGGTATGCTCCCCGGACTGCTTCATAACCATAGGAACCATCTCACCATGAAACGCAGAACACTTGGCCACCTGCTGGCCGTATTGATTGGCGCGTCCCTGACGGTCGCGGTACCGTTCGCACGCGCCGCCGAAGAAGCGCCCGAAGCCTTGATCCAGCGCGTTTCCACCGGCGTGCTGCAACAGATCAAGGCCGACAAGAGCGTGCAGTCTGGCGACCTCTCCAAAGTGCTGACGCTGGTGGACAGCCAGATCATGCCGAACGTCAATTTCACGCGGATGACCGCGTCGGCGGTTGGCCGCAGCTGGCGTCAGGCAACGCCCGAACAAAAAAAGCGTCTGCAGGACGAGTTCAAGATCCTTCTGGTCCGCACCTATGCCGGCGCGCTGGCGCAGGTGCAGGAGCAGACGGTGGCGATCAAGCCGATGCGATCTTCGCCGACCGACACCGAGGTGCTGGTGCGCACCGAGATCGTCGGCCGCGGCGATCCGGTGCAGCTCGACTACCGCATGGAGAAGGCCGCAGACGGCTGGAAAATCTACGACCTGAACGTGCTCGGCGTCTGGCTGGTCGAAACCTATCGAACCCAGTTCTCGCAAGAGATCAATGCCAATGGCGTCGACGGCCTGATTGCGTCGCTGGCGCAGCGCAACAAAAGCAATGCCGCTGCCCCCCGCAAGAGCTGAGTCCGGCGGTGTGCGCCTGCAGTTCCCGGCCGAACTGACGCACGACCCGGCTGCCGTATTTGCGCGGGAGATGGGGGCGGCGCTGCAACAGCACCCCGGAGCCGTCGTCGCCGACGCATCAAGCCTGCAGCAGTTCGATTCATCGGCGCTTGCGCTGTTGCTCGAATGCCGGCGTCTGGCCGTGCAGGCGGGCCGGCAGTTTTCGGTCACAGGTGCGCCGATCAAGCTGCAGCAACTGGCGCAGCTCTATGGCGTGGACGACCTGCTGCATCGCACGACCGACGCTTAGGGTCCCGCTTCGCCTGCCGAGCGCTCCAGGCTTGGCGACAAAAACAGGGCGGCACGCGCCTCCCTTGTCGCTGCCCTTGGGTTTTGCCGGCCCAACGGGCGCGGCTTAAAATGCTTGGCCCATGCCCGCCATCTCGTTTCAGTCCGTCTCGAAAACGTATCCCCCTTCAAAAAATCGATCTGAGCCAGGCTTGCGAGCGCTCGACACCGTCAGCTTTGACGTTCGCCAGGGCGAATTCTTCGGTCTGCTCGGCCCCAATGGCGCCGGAAAGACCTCGCTGATCAGCATTCTGGCCGGACTTTCCCGGGCCACCGAAGGCACGGTAAAAATCCACGGCTGCGATGTCGTCGCTGACTACAAACAGGCCAGGCGCATGCTGGGTATCGTGCCGCAAGAGTTGGTATTCGACCCGTTTTTCTCGGTGCGTGAGGCGCTGCGCATCCAGTCGGGCTACTTCGGCATCAAAAAAAACGACGAATGGATCGACGAGCTGCTGTCCAGTCTCGGCCTGGCCGACAAAGCTTCGGCCAACATGCGGCAGTTGTCGGGCGGCATGAAGCGCCGCATGCTGGTGGCGCAGGCGCTGGTGCACAAGCCGCAGGTGATCGTGCTGGACGAGCCGACCGCCGGAGTCGATGTCGAGCTGCGCCAGACGCTGTGGCAATTCATCGCCCGGCTGAACAAGCAGGGCAGTACGGTGCTGCTGACCACCCATTACCTGGAAGAAGCCGAAGCGCTGTGCAGCCGCGTCGCGATGCTCAAGCAGGGGCGGGTAGTGGCGCTGGCGCTGACCTCTGAACTGCTGCGCGCTGCGTCGTCGAACGTGCTGCGATTCAAGATCGACAGCGAACTGCCGGCCGCGCTGGCCGCGAAAGCGCGCATCACCGGCCGCATCGTCCAGTTCCCGGCGAACAACGCCACCGAAATCGAGCGCTATCTGGCGGCGGTGCGCGAAGCCGGGCTGGTGGCCGAGGATGTGGAGATCCGCAAGGCCGACCTGGAAGACGTTTTTTTGGAAGTAATGGCAGAAAAGGTCGGGGTGGCCGCATGAGCGGGCCTGCGCGCGGCCAAGGGCTCGATGCGCCTGCGCAGCCAGGTTCCGGCGCGGGCCGATGGGGCGAGTCGGCAGCGCCTGCGCTGGCTGCAGACGTGCAGGTCGCCGCGCTCGATGCGCTGGTGGGTGCGTCCGGCTTCGATCCCGCCGCTGCGTCCGGGTTCAGCGAGCCTGCCGGGCGAGAGCTGACCCATGACTACGCCGCGGCGACTGCTCCAGCGGCGCTCAGTGCGCCGTTGGCGCCTGCCAGGCCGAGCCCGGATGCCAACTCCATAACGGGCTGCCAGACGCTGTTTCGCAAAGAGGTGATGCGGTTCTGGAAGGTCGGCTTCCAGACCGTCGGCGCGCCGGTGCTGACGGCCGTGCTCTACATGCTGATCTTCGGCCATGTGCTGCAGGGCCAGGCGCTGGTCTATGGCAAGGTCAGCTACACCGCTTTTCTGGTGCCGGGGCTGGTGATGATGAGCGTGCTGCAAAACGCTTTTGCCAACAGCTCGTCGTCGCTGATCCAGAGCAAGATCATGGGAAGCCTGGTGTTTGTGCTGCTCTCGCCCCTGTCGCACTGGCACTGGTTTTTTGCGTATGTCGGCTCATCGGCGGCGCGTGGCCTGCTGGTGGGGGCCGGGGTGTTTGCGGTGACTGTGTTTTTCGGCCAGCCTGGCTTCGAGGCGCCGCTGTGGATCGTGGTGTTTGCGATTCTTGGTGCCGCACTGCTCGGAGCGCTCGGCGTGATTGCCGGCCTGTGGTCGGAAAAGTTCGACCAGATGGCGGTGTTTCAAAACTTCGTCATCATGCCGATGACGTTTTTGAGCGGCGTCTTTTATTCGATCCATTCGCTGCCGCCGTTTTGGCAGCAGGTCAGCCACCTCAATCCGTTTTTCTACATGATCGACGGCTTTCGCTACGGCTTTTTCGGCGTCAGCGACGTGTCACCGTGGCTCAGTCTGGGGATCGTCTCGGCCGCGCTGCTGCTGGTCAGCGCTGCGGCCGTCAACATGCTGCGCACCGGCTACAAGATCAGAAATTAGATATGGCCCCCACGCTTG
>JAJAYS010000128.1 GCA_026786065.1 Polaromonas sp. | reverse complement strand
GGCCCCCCCCCCGGGCCCCGCGCCCCGGGGGGGGCCTCAAACACCCCCCCGGGCCGCCCCGGGGGGGCCCACCCAACCCCAGGGGCCACATCTCCCCCCGCCGCCCCGGGGGGCGGGGGTTGCCCCCCCCCCGGCCCCCCGCGCCCCCGGGGGGGGGCTGGCACCGGCCCGCCGGCCGCGACCGTGGGGGCCTCTCTAACCGAAGGGGCACATCTTCACCAGTAGGCGCCGCGGGCCTGGCTTTGCCCGCCCGCAGGCGCAGCGGCCCCCTCGGGGGGCAGGAAGCGCCACGCAGTGCGCGACCGTGGGGGCTAGTTCTCCCGTCGCAGCGCCGGGAACAGGATCACGTCGCGAATGCTGGCGCTGTCGGTCAGCAGCATCATCAGGCGGTCAATGCCGATGCCGCAGCCGCCCGCTGGCGGCATGCCGTATTCGAGGGCGCGAATGAAGTCGTGGTCGTAGAACATGGCTTCGTCGTCGCCGCCGTCCTTGGCTGCCACCTGCGATTCGAAGCGTGCGGCCTGCTCCTCGGCATCGTTCAGCTCGCTGAAAGCGTTGCCGAATTCGCGTCCGGTGATGTAGAGCTCGAAGCGCTCGGTCACCCCTGGCTTGGTGTCGCTGGCACGCGCTAGCGGCGAAATCTCGACCGGATGGTCGCAGATGAAGGTCGGCTGCCAGAGTTTTTCTTCGACGGTTTCTTCAAAGTACATCACCTGCAAGCTGGCCAGCGAGCGGCTGGCTAGCCGGTCTTTCGCCTCGGTCATGCCGAGTTTTTTGAGTGCGTTCGTCAGCCAGCCCGGGTCGTCCACCTGTTCGCCCGCGTCGGTGTGCTTGAGGATCGCCTCGCGGATGGTCAGGCGATCAAACGGCTTGCTTAAATCGACCAGCTTGCCGCCGTAGGGGAGTTGCAAGGAGCCAGTGACTTTCTGCGCCACGTCCCGGATCAGCGATTCGGTGAACGCCATCAGGTCGTTGTAGTCCCACCACGCGGCGTAGAACTCCATCATCGTGAACTCGGGGTTGTGCCGGACGCTGATGCCCTCGTTGCGGTAGCTGCGGTTGATCTCAAACACCCGCTCGAAACCGCCTACGAGCAGCCGCTTCAGATACAGCTCGGGGGCGATGCGCAGAAACATTTCCTGGTCGAGCGCGTTGTGGTGCGTCCTGAACGGTTTTGCATTGGCGCCGCCTGGAATCGGGTGGAGCATCGGCGTTTCGACTTCCAGAAAGTCGTTGGCCGTCATGAATTCACGGATCGAGGCCACCGCCCGGCTGCGCGCACGAAAGCGCTCGCGCGCCGCCGGGTCGGTGATCAGATCGACATAGCGCTGGCGGTACTTGACCTCTTGGTCGGCCATGCCGTGAAATTTGTCGGGCAGCGGACGCAGGCTTTTGGTGACCAGCCGCAGGCCTGTGGCGTGGATCGACAACTCGCCGGTTCTGGTTTTGAACAGCCTGCCGGTCGCCGCCACGATGTCGCCCAGATCCCAGTGCTTGAACGCGCTGTGCAGCGCCTCGCCGACGCCGTCGTTGTTGACATAAACCTGGATGCGGCCGCCAGAGCTGCCGAACGACGCGTCCTGCAGCGTCGCGAAGCTGGCTTTGCCCATTACCCGTTTGAGCATCATCCGGCCGGCCACGTTGACCTGCACGTCCAGCTCTGCGAGCTGCTCCTTGCTCATGCCGTCGTACTGCGCAAAAAGCGCTTCGGCGCGGTGCTCTGGCTTGATGTCGTTTGGAAAGGCGTTGCCGGCTGCACGCAACGCGGCGAGCTTGCTGCGGCGCTCGACCATCAACTGGTTCTCGTCGTGGAGCGCTGCGCTGCTGGCGCTGGACGGGTTTGCGTCAGCAGGGTTGGCGGGGTGGGGCTGGTCGGGCATGAGGCGATTTTGAAACGATTTTGAAGCGGTCCAGGAGCGGTGTTGGGCCGGCTTTGGGTCGGCCCTGGAGGAGGTCTTGGAGAAGGTCTTGGAGGAGGACGATGCCGGCAGTGCCGGATCGGCGCCTGCTTGCGAAAACAGACGCGGGAAGAACCGCTGGAGGTTCGATTTTAGGTTTGAATGCGCGAGGTCTGACGGCCTCACGCCCGGGGGACGGCGAAGCCCGCAGCCGGTGCGCTCAACCCGCTTCAGCGCGCTGTCGCAATGCCGCTGCGGTCAAGCATGTCGGTCACCAGCTCCAGCCGGACCAGCGGGTTGTCGAGCTCCATCAGCCGCTGCTTCAATGGGGCCGGCATTGGCAGCAACTCGCACCAGCGGTTGGCGACCCAGCCGCAGTCGTCGAGCCGGTAGGGCGGCAACAGCATGCTCGGCCGGCTGGGGGCTTCGCGCTCATTCATGCTCTTGATGATCTTTCCGAGTGCGTTCGCCGTGCGCTGCAGATCGTAGGGAACCGTCACTGCCATGTCTTCGTCAAGCCGGGTGACATTGGCAATCCAGAGTCCGTGACGCAGCTTTTCACGCGAGGAAATTTTGAAACGATGCTGGCCGACACAGCGAACCACCATCAAGCCGGGCTGGGGCACGGTGAGTTCGGCAATGGTCGCCAGCGTGCCGACGCTGCCGAAGGATTCGACCGCAAACCCATCGCCACTCGGGCCATTGTCTTTTGGCAGACGAACCTCGGAGCCTTCGACCAGCGAAATCACACCGAAGGGCGCGCCGGCCTTGTGACAGCGGGAAATCATGTCGAGGTAGCGAACCTCGAAAATCTGCAGCGGCAGTAAGCCGCCCGGATACAGCACCGTACCGAGCGGGAAAAGGGGCAGGGAATTCAGTTTCAAAACGTCGGCCATGGCGAGCAGGTGTTACAAATTTGTTAAATCATCGCACGCAGTCCAAGACCTTGCAGCCGACGCAATTCCGGGCCGCATGTAGGACGTCAGGCGGCGACGCCCCCGCGTCCCGTCGCTTCAGTCCACTGCATCCGCCGGCTGCTTCAGCAGCATTGCCAGCGAACTTGCCACCGTCTTCCGCAGTTCCCGCCGGTCACAGATGAAATCGATCGCACCTTTGGACTGCAAAAACTCGGCCCGCTGGAATCCCGCCGGCAAGGTCACCCGTACCGTGGATTCGATCACGCGGGGACCAGCAAAGCCGATCAGCGCTTTCGGCTCGGCGATCACCACGTCGCCCATGAAGGCAAAGCCAGCGCTGACGCCGCCCATGGTGGGGTCGGTTAGCACGCTGATATAAGGCAAGCCTTTTTTGGCCAGCCGGGTCAGCGCGGCGTTGGTCTTGGCCATCTGCATCAGACTCAGCAAGCCCTCCTGCATGCGCGCACCGCCGGTCGCGGTGAAACAGATAAATGGCACTTTCTGTTCGATGGCGGCATGCACGCCACGCACGAAACGCTCGCCCACGACGCTGCCCATGCTGCCGCCCATGAAGTCGAATTCGAAACACACGACGACCACGCCGATGCTGTGAACCGCGCCGCCCATGACTATCAGGGCGTCGGTTTCTCCGGTGTTCTCGAGCGCTTCCCGCAGCCGCTCCGGGTATTTCCGGCTGTCCTTGAATTTCAGCGCATCGACTGGCAGCACTTCCTGGGCCAGCTCGTACCGGCCTTCGGGATCAAGGAAGGCGTCGAGCCGCGCACGCGCCCCCATGCGGTGGTGGTGACTGCACTGGGGGCAGACATTCTGGTTTTTTTCGAGATCGGTTTTATACAAAACCGCCTCGCAGCTGGGGCATTTGACCCACAGGCCTTCCGGAACGCTGCGACGTTCGTTTGGATCGGTCGGAGTGATTTTGGGCGGAAGGAGTTTTTCAAGCCAGGACATGAGGGGTTCCTTATGCGTGTCTTATGCGTGCCTTTGGCCTGCCGGAGCGGGCCGGTCCGGGCAAGGCGCAAGACGGTAAAAATGAAAGCGCATGGCCGGTGTGAATGCAGCCTGGACTATCGGTCGTCCAGGGCTTTGCGCATGTCGTGCAGGAAGGCGCAAACCACCGGCACCACCTGCTCGCGGGGCAGATTTTCCATCAACTGGATGATCTTGCTGCCAAT
>JAJAYS010000127.1 GCA_026786065.1 Polaromonas sp. | reverse complement strand
GGGCTTGATACAGCCCTGCGTCATCGTTCGGCTTGGCAAGCTGGCGCAGCCAGTCGGCCAGGCTGAGCGGCGGGTGGACCAGCGGCACGCAGCTGCGGCCGCTTTGCTCGCAGGCCGCGTTGGCGACGGCGGCCCAGTGGGCGCGCTTTTTATCGGCGCGCTCGCCAGCCAGGCGCAACACGCTGCGCGCACTCATCAACGGCTGGATGCTGGCAACGCCAAGTTCAGCGGCTTTCTCGACCAGCCAGTCCATGCGTTCGTTGGCCGGCATGCCGATAGCCAGATGCACGGCGCGCGGTGCCTCGCACTGCGTGGCCTGCCAGGCACCCACCAGAACCTGCACGTCGCTGCGGCCCATCTGCGTGACGACGGCGTGGTGTTCGCCTTCGCGTTCGCTGGTTCCATCGGCGTTCGAAGGGACGCGGCCGTTGAACAGCCGGATCGCGTCGCCGGGCTGCAGCCGCAGCACCTGCACATGGCGCGCCGCCGGGCCGGGCAGTGCCAGCGTGTCGCCGCTAGCCAGCGGCGCATCGACAAAAAAGCGCGGGCTCATGACCGGCTGCGGGCGCTGCGCGGATTGCCAGTCGCTATCGAATCAGGAGCTGCTTGCGCCCGTATTTGCTGGGCAAAAGCCGTTATTTCTTTCAAAATGTATAACCCACACGGGTTTCGTTGCCCTCGATCTCGTCGAGCAGCACCATCAGCGGGCCGAGCGCCCGGTAGCGCGCGCAGGTGGCCCGGGCATAGCCGATGAAGCGCGGCGTATCAAGCAGGTATTTGGGCTTGCCGTCGCGCAGCGTCAGGCGCGCAAAGATGCCCAGAATCTTCAGGTGGCGCTGCAGCCCCATCCATTCGACCGCCCGGTAAAACTCGCCGAAGTCGTCGCCAACCGGCAGCCCGGCCAGCCGAGCCTTTTCCCAATAGCGCACCGTGATGTCGAGCACGAAGTCTTCGTCCCAGCTGAGAAACGCGTCGCGCATCAGGCTGGCGATGTCGTAGGTGATTGGGCCGTACACCGCGTCCTGGAAGTCCAGCACCCCCAAGGATATGGCCCCCATGCCGGAAATAGAGCTCCCACGGTCGCTCACTGCGGGTAGCTCCCTGCCCCCCCGCCTCCCCATCAGGTTGCGCGCCATGAAGTCGCGGTGCACGAACACGCGGGCGCTGCCCAGCGCGTTCAGGTTGCTGGCCTTGATCTGCGCGAACAGCGCATCGAGCTTGTGCTGCAGCCCGCCATCGAGCGCGAGGCCGCGGTGCTGCTTGACATACCAGTCGGGAAAAAGCTGCAGCTCGCGCGACAGCAGCGCTTCGTCGTAGGCCGGCAGCACGCCAGGTTTCGACGCCAGCTGCCAGGCGATCAACGCATCGACGGCCTGCAGGTAAAGCCGGTGCTGCAGCGCGCTCGGCTGCGCCAGTGTGCCGATATCGGCCGGTGGCGCGATCAGCTCCATCAACGTCTGCGCGCCGAGGTCGGTCAGCAGCATGAAGCCGGCCGGCTCGTCCCAGGCCAGCACCTGCGGCGCGGCCACGCCGGCGTCGCTCAACAACGCGGCGACCTTGACGAAGGGTTTGCAGTCTTCGAGAGTCGGTGGGGCGTCCATCAGGATGAAGCTGGCGCCATCACCGTCGCCCTCACCGGCACCGTCTATGCGGAAATAGCGGCGAAAGCTCGCGTCGGCCGAAGCCGGCCGCAGTGTGGCGCTGCGCAGCCGGTGCACTGGCCCGATGGCGGCCAGCCAGTCGGCAAACGCCTGACCACGCTGCGGGTCGGCCCAGACGATGGCGTCGCCGCTCATCGGAGGCTGTCGGCCCGGGCGGCGCGCCGACGGGTCATTGGCAAAGGAAGCGTCATGGATAATCGGGCCGGAGTTCTATCAACGGGTTTATCTCACACATTCGATGCGACTCGCATCCCCTTCGCCTTTTATTCCCACCCCCGTCGCCCACGCTGTTTCCATCGCGCTGTTTGCTGCCGCGATGGGGTTCGCGAACGCGGCGGGCGCGCAGAACGCGGCGGTTGAACCTGCTTCGGCGCCCGCTGCGCTGAAAGCCTCGCCCCGGCTGGCCGAGCAGGTTCCGGGGGAGCCGGGCAGTGAAGGCCCGACCTTTGTTTTTGGCGAGCGGCTATCGGGCCGAACCGAGCTCGAAACCGTCATCGACGGCAACGCCGAAGTGCGGCGCGGCGACGCCGCCATTCGCGCCGACCACATCGAATACAGCCAGAGCGAAGACCTGCTCAAGGCCAGCGGCAATGTGCGCATCAACAAGGCCGGCAACCGATTCGAAGGCCCTGAACTGCAATTGCAGCTTGATCGCTTCGAAGGCTTTTTTACCCAGCCGCGCTACCGCTTTCTGGCCAACGGCGGCAACGGTGAGGCAGCCCGCGTCGATTTCATCGACGACCGCCACATGACGGCGCTGCAGGTCACCTACACCACTTGCGAACGCGGCAACGAAGCCAGTTGGGAGCCGGCCTGGGTGCTCAGTGCCAGCCGGGTTGATTTTGACTTCGAGCGCGAGGTCGGGGTGGCCACCAACGCCGTGGTGCGCTTCAAGAAGGTGCCGATCCTGGCCTTTCCCAAGATTAGCTTTCCGCTGACCGACACGCGCAAGTCCGGCCTCTTGCCGCCGACGCTGAACATCGGCTCCACCAGCGGCGTTGAAGTTCGCCAGCCCTACTACTTCGACATCGCGCCAAACCGCGATGCCACGCTGTCGCCGGCCATCATGACCAAGCGCGGCATCGACATCGCCGGGGAGGCGCGCTACCTGGAGCCGACTTACCGCGGCGAGCTTCGGGGCAACTATCTGCCCAATGACCGCCTGCGCGGGCGCGACCGCTGGTCCTACGGCCTGCTGCACAACGGCACGCTCGACAGCCGCATCGATGCGGTCGGCACGCTGGGGCTTGCCTTGAACCTGAACCGCGTCAGCGACAACGACTACTGGCGCGATCTGCCGGCCAGCGGCTTGCCGACGGCGCAGCGTTTGTTCCAGCAGGACGCCAGCCTGTCCTGGGGGCGTGGCTACTTTTCAACTCAGGCCCGGGCGCTTAAATTCCAGACGCTGCAGGACATTGACGCGCCCATCGTGCCGCCCTACGACCGCCTGCCGCAGTTGAGCGCTGCCTACACCCGGGTCGATGCACCGCTGGGTAGCCTGGGCAGCGGGTTCGACTGGTCGCTCGAGGGCGACTTCACGCGCTTCTCGGCCGACAGCAGCTTGACCAAACAGCCCAACAGCGAACGCACCGTGACCCGTGCCAAGCTCGCGCGGCCGTGGCTGTTTCCGGCCGGCTTCATCACGCCCCGGCTGCAACTGCACGCCACGCAGTACCGCTTTGATGCGCCATTGCAGGGCGGCAGCGCCAGCGCGTCGCGGGTGCTGCCGACCTTCAGCCTGGACACCGGCCTGCAGTTTGAGCGCAGTGCCAGCGTCTTCGGCCGCAGCCTTACGCAGACGCTGGAGCCGCGCGCGTTTTATGTGAGCACGCCGTACCGCGACCAGAGCCGCCTGCCGAACTACGACTCCGGCGAGACCAGCTTCAACTTTGCGTCGCTGTTCACCGAGAACGCTTTTGTCGGCGACGACCGCATCGCCGACGCCAACCTGCTGACCTTCGGTGCCAGCAGCCGCCTGCTGGAGCCGTCCACCGGAGCCGAAGCGGCGCGCCTCGAAGTCGCGCAGCGCGTGCGGTTTGCCGACCAGCGCGTGACCCTCCCCGGCGGCCAGCCAATCAGCGAGCGCTTCAGTGATTTTCTGGTTGGCAGCAGCATCAACTGGGACCCGCAATGGCGCTTTGGCAGCACCGTGCAATACAACCCCAAGACCAGCCAGTTCGACCGTTACTCCTTTGGTGCGCGCTACAACCCGGGCAACTACCGCACCGTCAGCGCCGCGCTGCGGCGCCAGCGCGGCGTCAGCGAGAATTTCGACGTCGGCTGGCAATGGCCGATCAACAACTTTTGGGGCGACAAAGGGCGCGACCTCGGCCCCGGTCGCGGCCAGGGGCCGGGGGGCAACTATGCAGTGGGTCGGCTCAACTACAGCCTGCTTGAAAAAAAGTTCGTCGATTCGATTCTTGGCGTCGAGTACGACGGCTGCTGCTGGATAGGCCGCGTCGTGCTACAGCGCTCACAAAATAACATCCTGGCCACCGGCTCCGGCGCGGCGAACACCCAGATCCTGTTTCAGCTTGAACTCGTCGGTTTTTCCAGACTCGGATCAAGTCCGCTTCAAACCCTCCGGGCGAACGTTCCGCGCTACCAGTTCCTGCGAGAAAAAACCGAGTCGCCCAGCCGCTTCACCACCTATGACTAAACCCAGCTTTATCCTTAGACCGACGCTGGCACCGCTCGTCACTGCGTGTACTGCATTGCTGCTGCTCGGCAGCGCCGCCGCCTGGGCGCAAAGCCCAAGGCCCTCGGGCGGCCTGCGCATGCCCGAGATCCCGCAGCGGCCGGCTGCAGCGCCAGCGGTTTCAGCCGCGCCAGCCACGCCAGCCACGCCGCGCGTGCAGCAAGCCGACTTCATCGACGCAGTCGTCAATTCCGAACCGATCACCAACAGCGAAGTACGCACCCGTCTGCAGCGCGTGCAGCGCCAGCTCGCGCAGCAGGGCGGCCGCGTGCCGCCGCAGGAGGAGCTGGCCAAAGACGTGCTCGAACGCCTGATCGTTGACCGCACGCAGTTGCAGCTGGCGCGCGAGTCCGGCGTGCGGGTGGACAGCTATGCGGTGGAAGCGGCTGTGCAGACCGTGGCCCGGCAAAACCAGGTCACGCCAGCCGGGCTGCGCGAGCGGCTCAAAGCCGACAACATCGCGTACAGCCAGTTCGAGGCCGACCTGCGCAACGAGCTGCTGATCAGCCGGCTGCGCCAGCGCGATGTCGAGCCCCGGGTCAAGGTCAGCGACCAGGAGGTCGAGCAATTTCTGGCCGAGCAAAGCAGCGCCGGGTCGGGTGTGCTGGCGCTGAACCTGGCCCAGGTGCTGGTGGCGGTGCCGGAAAACGCCAGCGCCGGGCAGGTCGCCACACTCCAGGCGCAGGCCCAGCAGGTCGCCGACCGCGCTCGTAGCGGCACGCCGTTCGTCGAACTGGCAGCCACTTCAGCCGACCCTGCGGGTCGCGGCAATGGCGGTGAGATGGGGCTGCGCGGCCTGGACCGCCTGCCGCCGCTGTTTATCGAAGCCACGCAAAAGCTGCCGGTGGGCGGCATTGCGGGGCCGCTGCGCAGCGGAGCCGGCTTTCATGTGCTCAAAGTCATCGAGAAGAAGCAGGCCGACGGCATCGACACCAGCGTGACGCAAAGCCGCGCGCGGCATATTTTGCTGACGCTGACGCCGCAGCAAAATGAAGCTGCGGCGGTGCAAAGACTGATCTCCTACAAACGCCGCATCGAGGCTGGCCAGGCAGATTTCGCCGCACTGGCGCGCGAACACAGCAGCGACGGCTCGGCGAAGGACGGCGGCGAACTTGGCTGGGCCGGCCCGGGCATGTTCGTGCCCGAATTTGAGCAGGCGCTAAACGCTCTGGCACCGAACCAGGTTTCCGACCCGGTGGTCAGCCGTTTCGGGGTTCATTTGATCCAGTTGCTGGAGCGCCGCGAAAGCAAGTTGAGCCCGCGCGAACTGCGCGAAGCCGGTCGCAACGCACTGCGCGAGAAGAAATTCGAAGAAGCCTATGCGCTGTGGGCCCAAGAGGTGCGGGGCCGGGCCTACGTTGAATACCGCGACGCGCCGCAGTGAATGTGGCCCCCACGGCAGGGATGTGCCCCCACGGTCGCGCACTGCGTGGCGCTTCCTGCCCCCGAGGGGGCTGCTGCGCCTGCGGGCTGGCGAAGCCGGACTCGCGGCGCCTGCTGGTGAAGATGGCACCGTGCGTCGCGCACGGTGTGTGGCTCCCTGCTCGCTCTACGGGGCCGCTGCGCCTGCAGCCCGGCTTAGGCGCTTCTGCGGCGCCTGCTGGAAGGGAATTCATTCGGTTGTCGTGCTGCCCCCGCGCTTGTTCACTCGCTCTCTCCTTCTCCCGCTCGCTCCCTCCTCCGTTTACCCCGAGGTGTTGAAGGGTGCCCCGCCCTTGACATGAAACACATTCCCCGCAAGCGCTTCGGACAGCACTTTTTGACCGACGCCGGCATCATTCACGACATCGTTCGCGCCATCGCGCCGCGCTCCGGACAGGCGATGGTCGAGATCGGGCCGGGTCTCGCTGCGATGACGCAGCCGCTGGTCGAAAGGCTGGGCCGCCTGACCGTGATCGAGCTGGACCGCGACCTGGCCGGCCAGTTGAGCGCCCACCCGCAGCTGACGGTGATTGAGGCCGATGTGCTGAAAGTCGATTTTGCAAGCCTGGCTGCGTCGATGTCCGTAGCACCGGAGCCGGGGCAAGGCACAGGCACAGGCACAGGCACAGGCACAGGCACAGGCACAGGCACAGGCTATCCTGCCGAGCCGCCACGCATTCGGGTGGTGGGGAACCTGCCTTACAACATTTCGACGCCCATCCTGTTTCACCTGCTCGGCGCCATCGACGTCATTGAAGACCAGCACTTCATGCTTCAAAAAGAGGTGATAGACCGCATGGTCGCGAAGCCGGCGACGGCCGCTTATGGCCGGCTCAGCGTGATGCTGCAGTGGCGTTACGCGATGGAAAACGTGCTCCTGGTGCCACCGCAAAGCTTCGATCCACCGCCCCGCGTGGACAGCGCGATCGTGCGCATGCTGCCGCATCGGTCGCCGGTGGCCCTCGATGGCAAGCTGCTCAGCGAACTGGTTCAGGTCGCTTTCAGCCAGCGCCGCAAGCTGCTGCGGCACACGCTGGGTCGCTGGCTGGAGGCCAGGGGCTGCGCTGGCGACTTTGATCTGCAGCGCCGCGCCGAAGAGGTGCCGGTCGCGCAGTACCTGGCCCTGGCGGGGCAGGTTGCGTCGGCGTCGTCCAGTCGATTGCTATAAAAAACAGAGCTGCCAACGCTCGATTTAGCTGGCTATACTGGCTTTTTGATTGCCATTTGAAAGCCGCAGCGCTGTGCGCTGTTGCCTGCCGCCGGATGCGCACAAACACAAAAAAGCCCGCTTAAAGCGGGCTTTTTTACTGGCGCCTGAGTTTCAAAAGTTCAGGCGGCAGCGAGCCAGTAGCTGGCGTTAAACGGACTGCTCATGCGCAATGCCAGAGGCGACACGTCCACCAGTTTGTCGGTGGGCATGACTTCTTCGCCGTCAACTGCTTGCTGGGCCTCAACCGCCCGATCCCCTTGGCCAATGTCTGGGGAGCGGGCTACAGAAAAGAATAGAAGCAGCGAAACGGGATTTTCCGCTCCGCCCAGTAGTCGGCCGCATCCCGGAAGATGTCGAGCAGTTGCTCGCGCGCCTCCTTGTCGAACTTGGCGTTGGCTGGAATCTGCTCAAGTACGACGATAAAACCGGGCTGCGGACCGGACTTATGCACCAAGTCGGTCATGCAGTCGTAAAGCGCGTCGAAGTTCTTGCCGAAATGCGACGGGAAGGTGTACTGCGCGGCAATCGTGTCCAGCACGTCTTGTTTGCTCTGGGTATTTCCCAAATTGGCATACAGAAAATGGTGCTTCAACTCGGTCGCAGCGTCTTGCAGTTGCGGCACACGGAAGGCGCGAATCGACTGCACGATGTTGAGCCGTACGCCTTTTAACGCCGATTCGGCGGGCGCGGTCGCCCGGTTGGTTGCCTCGCTGGCGTTGCGCGCGGGCGTGTCGGGCGCCCTGCCTGCTAAGGTGTCGCTAGTCCGACGAAGTGGTGTGTCCATCTCCGCATCTCTTTCTCTTAATTCAAAATTCACAATAAATCCCTTGCTTTCTCACTGAACGATCTTGCGAAAACTCGCATAGTGGTCTTCCGTGTAGTAACAGATGTCGGGTGCCACTGGCTGGAGTCCACCGCACACAATGCGCCGGGCGCCCCGGCTGCGTCCATTGGGGGTCCTCACCGTGTACTCGCGGTAGTAGCCACGCGCACTTCCCGGAAGCAATCGCTCACGGTTGCCGAAAACCACACCGTCTTTCTCATACTGAAACGGACCGCCACGATAAATTAACGTCATTACCTGCCGACCTTGCGGTGGTAATTGCTCGACCGATATCGATAACGGTACCCCCGAAACGTCCGCCTGTGCCGTTCGGGCCTGCAAGGCGGACGGCGCGGTCAACGCACCGAGACCGCCCCACACTGCCAGCGACCCCAGTGCCGCGATTACCGCCAGCAGTCCTGCGGCGCCGAGCCGTGACAAACGCTTCAAGTGGGAGTGCCGCGCCGTGTGCCTCATTTGACAATTTCCTGTGGAACAAGCTTTGTTCCGCTCCGGAACCAACGACGGCGATTTCGGGTTAACCCTCGAAATCAAGTCTTCTAGTGTGCCGCGTTTGGCTCACTAACGCAAGACCCTGCTGAAAATTTGGGCATCCCTTCATGCAAATCTGCGCGGACAAGTTAGCGCAAACTCTCTTTGCAATTACGGCCTGTCAGCGTTTGCGTCGGCGACCGTCAAGGCGGTCATGTTGACGATGCGCCGCACGGTCGCGGTGGCCGTCAGGATGTGCACCGGTTGGTTGGCTCCCAGCAACACCGGGCCAATCGCGATGTTGCCGCCGGCGGCGGTCTTGAGCAGGTTGTAAGAGATGTTTGCTGCGTCGATGTTCGGGAACACCAGCAAATTGGCCTCGCCGGTCAGGCTGCTGTTGGGCATCAGCAGGCCGCGCGCGGTGGCATCGAGTGCCGCGTCGCCATGCATTTCGCCGTCCACTTCGAGCCAGGGGGCAACGTCTTTCAACAACGCCAGCACGCCGCGCATTTTGACGGCGCTGGGCTGGTTAGACGAGCCGTAGTTTGAATGCGACAGCAGCGCGACCTTCGGTTTGATGCCAAAACGCACCATTTCTTCGGCGGCCATCACGGTGATCTCGGCGAGCTGCTCGGCGGTCGGGTCGTAGTTGACGTGGGTGTCGAGCAGGAAAACCTGGCGCCCGGGCAGCAGCAGGCCGTTCTTGCAGGCGTAGGTGTTGACGCCTTTGCGCTTGCCGATGACCTGGTCCAGATAGTCGAGGTGGTGGGCGGTGTTGCCCCAGGTGCCGCAGATCAGGCCATCGACATCGCCCTTGCGCAGCAGCATGCCGGCGATCAGCGTCAGCCGGCGGCGCATTTCGATTTTGGCGACCTGGACCGTCACGCCGCGGCGCGCCATCAGGCCCTGGTAGGTCTGCCAGAAATCGCGATAGCGGTGGTCCTGCTCGACGTTGACGACGTCGTAGTCGAGACCTTCGCGCAGCCGCAGGCCGAATTTCTCGATGCGCTGGGCAATGATGGTCGGCCGGCCGATCAGCGTCGGTCGGGCCAGTGCTTCGTCAACGACGATCTGGCAGGCGCGCAGCACGCGTTCCTCTTCACCTTCTGCATAGGCGATACGCTTGCGTTCGGCAAGTTTGGCCGCACTGAAGATCGGCTTCATCATCGTGCCCGACGCATAGACAAAACTTTGAAGCCGTTCGCGATAGGCGTCGAAATCGGTGATTGGCCGCAGCGCCACGCCGCTGTCTGCCGCCGCCTTTGCCACGGCCGGCGCTATCTTGATCATCAGCCGCGGGTCGAAGGGTTTCGGGATCAGGTAGTCGGGGCCGAAGGCGAGCTTTTCGCCGACATAGGCCAGCGCCACGACTTCACTTTGCTCGGCTTGGGCCAGCTCGGCAATCGCGTGAACCGCCGCGATCTCCATCTCGACCGTAATGGTCGAAGCCCCGGCGTCGAGCGCACCGCGAAAGATATACGGAAAGCACAGGACGTTGTTGACCTGGTTCGGAAAGTCGGTGCGGCCAGTGGCCATGATGGCGTCGTCGCGCACCGCCTTGACCTCGTCGGGGCTGATTTCGGGGTTCGGGTTGGCCAGCGCAAAAATGACCGGCCGGGCCGCCATCTTGCGCACCATGTCGGGCTTGAGCACACCGCCGGCCGACAGGCCCAGAAACACGTCGGCGCCTTGGATCACTTCAGCCAGCGTGCGCGCGGCGGTGGGCTGCGCGAACTGGATCTTGTCCTCGTCCATCAGCTCGGTGCGGCCCTTGTAAACCACGCCGGCCAGATCGGTGACGAAGATATTCTTGCGATCAAAGCCGAGCTTGAGCAGCAGCTCCAGGCAAGACAGCGCCGCAGCGCCCGCGCCCGAGGTCACCAGTTTGACCTCACCGGGCTGCTTGCCAACCACCTTCAGCGCATTGAGCATCGCCGCCCCAACGGTGATCGCGGTGCCGTGCTGGTCGTCGTGAAACACCGGAATGTTCATGCGCTTGCGCAGTTCGCGCTCGATGAAAAAGCAGTCCGGCGCCTTGATGTCTTCAAGGTTGATTGCGCCGAAGGTCGGCTCCAGCGCGGCAATGATCTCAACCAGCTTGACCGGGTCTTTCTCGTTGATCTCGATGTCGAACACATCGACCCCGGCAAACTTCTTGAACAGCACCGCTTTGCCTTCCATCACCGGCTTGGCTGCCAGCGGGCCGATGTCGCCCAGGCCGAGCACCGCAGTGCCGTTGGTAATGACGCCGACCAGATTGCCTCGCGCGGTGTATTTGAATGCGGTGTTCGGGTCGCGGACGATTTCTTCGCAGGGGGCGGCGACACCGGGCGAGTAAGCCAGCGCCAGATCGCGCTGGTTGGTCAGCTGCTTGGTGGCGGCGATCTGCAGCTTGCCGGGGGTCGGGAATTCGTGGTATTCGAGCGCGGCGCTGCGCAGTTCGGCGCGCTTTTCTTCGCGCGAATTGGTGGACGTTGCGGGCGTCGCGGCGAGGGGGATCAGCATGCTTGAATGTCTCCAGCAAAGAGGCCGGTTGCGGCCTTATTGTTTGTATCGCTTAGGGGCTGCGATTGTAGGCGCGCAGTGCGCCCAAGGCCGCCCCGCACTGGGCGCAAAACGGGTCGGGGGCTGTTGACTTTTTGAGGTGGAAACACCGCGAGGCCGGCAAGCGCCGCACCATGACAAGGTGCAGAAAATACGAACAAAATAACAGTTTTCGCCATGCATTGCTTGCGTAAACAGCTATTTAAATGATAGCAACCAGGAAATCCCTCGCAGCTACACAAGCTGCCAGCGGACGCGCACCCGCGCTGCGCGTCGCCAGCGCCAAAGCCTGATCCGCGCCGAGGGTCCGCTGTCCGTCGGGTTCGCCAAATCCGCTCCCTGCATCTTGTCGGGCAGCGCTTTATGGCGCAAAATGCGCCATAAAGGAGCCTTTGATGACCCCCGCAAAAAGTTTTTCCTCCGTCAAGTTGCCGGAATTCTTGGTCCAGCAAGCCCGGGACGCCGCCCAGCCGCTGCGCCGCTCGGCTGCCGGGCAGATCGAATACTGGGTCACGCTGGGTCGCATAGTTGAGCATGCGGGGCTGACTGCACAAGAGGCGCGCGAGGCGATTGAACGTTATGAAGCAGGTGCCCGTGAAGCCCGCGAGGCGCGCATGAAGCTGGAAGCCGCGCCTGTCGATGCAGCCCCTGATTCCCTGGAAGCCGTGAAGCGCCGCATGTTGGCCGCGAACGCCGACGGCAGCCTGCAAACGCACATCCGCAGCATCGTCTCAGGCAACCGCCACAAAGCTGAGCGGCGCAAAGCTGCTTGAGCGCCACCAAGCCGATTTTTCACCTTCTGGCCGGTCCCAACGGCGCCGGTAAATCAACGCTCTACCAGGCCCTGGTCGCCAGCGGCAGCATCAGCAGCCACCTCGAATTCGTCAACGCCGATCTATACGAGCAAAGTCATCTGCGGCACATCGCCGATTTGCAGAAACGCTCGGAAGCCGCGCGCAATTGGGCCGACAGCCGGCGTGAAGCGCTGCTCAATGCAAAGGCCGGGTTCGTCAGCGAAACCGTTTTTTCGCACGAATCAAAACTGGCGCTCATCGCGCAAGCCCAGGCTATGGACTTGGACGTAGTGCTCCATGTCGTGTCGCTCGACGACCCGCGACGCCTGCTCGCCCGCGTCAGACAGCGCGTGCGCGAGGGCGGCCACAACGTACCAGCGGCGCGCATTCTGGAGCGCTACCCACGCACGATGGCAAACTTGAAAAAGGCCGTGCGCATGGCCGATCTGGCGTTCATCTACGACGCCGCCGAAGTCGAGCAAGGCGCGCAGGTACTGGTGGCAGTGTGTGAAAAAGGCAAGACCACCGCGCTGGTGGAAGCGATGCCTGATTGGGCGATGGAGATGCTGCCCGGCGCCTGACGCGCTGTGCGCACGTGCCTCTGTGCGCCACGGCTACCTGCGCAGATCACTGGCGACCCTAGCGGGCAAAACGCCCCTGCAAATAGCCAATGATCTTGTCCGACTCATAAAGCCACTGGCTGGCGCCCGCCGCGTCGGTGATCTTCAGGCAGGGCACCTTGGACCGCCCTCCCTGTTGGGTCAAAGCCTGCCTGTCCGCGCCGTCATGTTGCGCGTCGATGCGTTTGATGTTCAGCGACAAGCGCGCCATTTCCTGACGCACTCTGGCGCAAAACGGGCAGGTTTTGTAGTGGTACAGAACAAGCGATTCACACTGCTGGTCCGCTGCGGCTTGCGCCGTCGGCGTACGGGTTATGCCTTTCGGCCGGGTGATGGCCTCCTTCAGCAGCATGACCGGGCCGAGGACGGTGCGCAGGGTTCGGAAAAAGAGGCGGATAAAAAATTTCATGGGAGATTCTAGGAGCACGGGCCGCCGTCGCGGTGCTTGCTGGGCGCGCCTCCGGACGCAAGGGACAGAAGTGGCTCCTCAATCATCTGGACGGCTCCCGCTACAAGCCAACGGGTTGCACGGTTCACCAGCCCGTCTCGTCATCTGTTTCTCTTAAAAGATCTCCATGTTCACGATTGCATCGGCACCGCTGTGTTGCGGCGCTTCGCAGCGCAAATTTCGCCAGTTTCCTTCTTCACCAATGCAAATACGCGATGCATAAGGTGGCTTCACCCGAGTGTGTGGTCCAGCGCCAGTTCGAAGCCTACAACGCCAAAAATATTGGCGCCTGGCCTGCGATCTACGCAGGGGATGCCAAACAGTTTGTGCTCGTTGGGGAACTGCTGGCTTCTGGCCACGCAGGAATTAATGTCTGTACATGGCGCCGATTCTCTGAACGCGATCTGCACGCAAAACTACTTTGACGAGTAGTCGTGGGCAACATCGTCATAGATCATCAGGACGTCACTCGTATCTTTCCAGAAGGCTTGGGACGGGTCGAATTGATTTGTAGAAAGAATCGGAATCTGACCCTCAACTCGTAGCCCTCAATTCACCAAAAAAATGGTTAAAAATCATTTTTAGCCAATAAAAACGGGGGTAAGCAGCTATTGATTAAATAGCAACACGTTTCCCGTCAAGCCTGATCAAGCCCGGCCTGACGACCGTCTGCGACGGTCCGCCAACGCACGTTTCTCGAATTCGCCGCCAGTCGGCCCGCGCCGACCGCCGACCTGCCATCAGGTTTCCCACGCGAACGGATCGGTTGGATGGGTGGCGTTTCCACGCCTGTATCGCGGCGTGTATTTTTATCTTTGGAGCGCGCGGTGCCGTACCCCGCGTGCATCCAAAAATTGAAGCGAAGGGCGGGGGAAATGGCAACCTGCACTGACAAACGCTTGCCGGATTTGACGATACTTTTAGGTGAGCAACGAAGAAATATGGACAAGCGGCGGGTCGTGTTTTTGCAGGGAGTTTCACCTCGATTTACCGCAGTTTTTTGCGGTGTGCGTTACGTTAGGCCTCGGCCCCAAATTAGCAGCGAACGAGACCCCTACGATCTTCGCCAAAAAACCAGCGATGAACTTTGCGAGTGAATTGACGGTTGGAACGACGAACGCGGCATCGGCCATCGCCTGCGCGGGCACCGTGAGTTGGAACGCAGACTTCAACGGCCCAATGCAATCCGATCTTGGCTGGCAATCGGCCTTTCTGTCTTTGTCATTGCTCTCTTTATTGTTTTCCGTTTCGGAAAGTAGCCGCGCCACGCCTTTGCGGCATAGCCATCCACTGTCGCTTGATTCGTTTTCTGCCCAGGCTTGTCCATCAAACAGCGCGCCATGTTTCGCTTGTCTTTTCCTTGTCGCGGCTAACATATAGCCACGGTCTAACATGGCGCTCGACCTCGCTCCCTTCGCTCGCTGGACGGCGCTAAAGCGCCGCCGGTTAGCTCTACGTTAGACACCCGAATCCAACAGTTGAGGGGTCCTGAGATGCTCGCATACCGAACAAAGCAAGCTACCGCAGGTGCTGCGCTCCTCCTTGCGGTGATCGTCGTGTCAGCGTGGCTCTGGCCGCACGAGAGGCCGACGGACAAGTCCACGGCGGCCTCCGCGTCAGTTCCTCTGGTAATGCATACCTCAGGTGGCCGCCTTGAAGTAGCGACGGTTACGGCGACAGAGGCATTTAAGCTCGCCACCCCGAAGGAGTTGCTTGGGATTGATCTTGGCACAACGGTCTCGCAGATTCAGGTACCAGTCGTATATCGGTTCTACATTGAAATGACCAAAGAGTGGCCGATCACACCTGACGGACAGTCGCTGATCGTCCAGGCGGGCGAGATTAAACCTCAACTGCCCGTTGCATTTGATACTCGCACGATTGAAAAACACACGACGAGCGGTTGGGCGCGTTTCAACAAGGCCGCGAATTTAGACAAGCTTGAACGATCCCTCTCGCCTTTGCTAGAAGCACGTGCTCCGGGTTACAAGCAACTCGCCACTGAAGCGGCACGAAAGTCAGTCTCTGATTTCGTGACAACTTGGCTGCTGAAACATCACCCGCTGCCAGACGGCACCACACGTCGCGTGCATGTGTTCTTCCCGGGGGAGGCGCCCACCACGCAGAGAGTTTTCAACCCGAACACAGCGCAACCGTAACGCCGGGTGCCTAACCTGTTGAGCGACATGGACACGCAACAGCACAAGGCTGTTCCGCAGCAGTTGCTGCGTGCCGGTCATGCCGAGGTTACCGACTCACCGACGGCGGTTACTCCCTGCCTCGTATCGATGTAGCCGAATCGATCGCCAGAAAATTGGTGAGCGGCCGCTATGACTTTTGCGGGAAGGCAGGTCGTACCCAACACGGCTGAATCGAGTGGACATCCGACATCGGGCTTGCCAATTCCGTAGCAGGTTTCGCGCTGGTTTTGCAGGATGAGCTTGTTGATGCGCTCGACCATTTGCCTGTCTTGCTTCTGTCAGAACAGGTAGTCTTTCCAAGCCGCGACCGCAAAAATCAACTTCACTCTGTCAGCGCTTTTTCCACGCCCCTACCAGCGGTCAGCTCGGCGACGGCGGAGAGCAGGCGCTTGAAGTTGGCCGGGCTACGCAGCAGGTAAGCCGTTTCATCAAGGGCCTGAAAGTTCTCCAGGGAGAGCATCACTACCGACTGTTCGCCGTTGCGGGTAATGATCAGCGCTTCATGGTCATTGCACAGCCGGTCCATGGTGCTGGCCAGGTTGGCGCGTGCGGCGGAGTAGGTAATGGCATCCCTATCGGGGCTCCTGATTTGTACCGTTTGTTCTACAACTCAACTTCAAACTACGGCGGCGGGGAGGAAGGATCCTGGTTGGGATTCTTACCAGCCTCCGCTTGCGGGCAACGCCAGCGCCCGGTCGCAGAATGCAGGTAAAAACTTCGTTTCCCTGGGCATGGCTCAATCCGCCCAAAGACCTGATCGTCGATGTCTTTTGACATCGTGTGTGGCCGCACTTTGTGACCGTGCGCGGCGGCGTATCACCGGGTTCTCGCCAACCAGTCAGGCGCCAACGCCACCCCTTCACAGCGCAAGCCATCGCCAGAGGCGGCGCTGATAGCGAACCCCCACGCCGAGCGGAGGTCACGCATTCGCCGTGTAAATTAACCCGAATTCGCCCAGCCATTTAAGGCAATCGCCTACAAATCAAAGCCCGCTCCCATGCTTTGATCTTTCTCCCCTGCAGGCGCTCCCAACGTGACGGTTTTACGCGCCGCGCCGCAGCCGGGGCAAAACAACCAGTCTCGCGTTCAACCAAGCAGGAAACCCCATGCCCACGACTTGGCAGCAAATCTACGACCCGTTCGGCAACATGATCATCTCGACGCTGCTCGGGGCGATCCCGGTGGTGGTGATGCTGGTGGGGCTCGGGTTCTTGCACATGAAGGCGCACCTGGCGGCCGGTGCGGGCTTGCTGGCGGCGCTGGCGATTGCGATTTTTGCCTATGGCATGCCGGCTTCGATGGCGGGCAACGCGGCGCTCTTTGGTGGGCTGACCGGGCTGCTGCCTATCGGCTGGATCGTACTGAACATCATCTTTTTGCACCAACTGACCGAGCAGAACGGCAGCTTCAAGATCCTGCAGGACTCGATTGCCGGCATCTCCCAGGACCGGCGCTTGCAACTGCTGCTGATCGCCTTTGCCTTCGGTGCATTTTTTGAAGGCGCGGCCGGTTTCGGCACGCCTGTGGCGGTGACGGCCGCAATTCTGATTGGACTGGGCTTCTCACCGCTGGCCGCGTCGGGCCTGAGCCTGATTGCCAACACCGCGCCGGTGGCCTTCGGCGCGCTCGGCACGCCGATCATCACGCTGGCCCGGGTGCACAACTACGACGTGATGGCGCTGTCGCAGATGGTCGGCCGGCAACTGCCGTTTTTCTCGTTGCTGGTGCCGTTCTGGCTGATCTGGGTCTTTGCCGGACGCAAGGCGATGATGGAAATCTGGCCGGCGATTCTGGTGACCGGCGCGACCTTTGCGCTGTCGCAGTTTCTGGTGTCCAACTACATCGGCCCGGAGTTGGTCGATGTGATTGCAGCCATCGTTTCGATGGCCTCGCTGGTCGGGTTTTTGAAAGTCTGGCATCCCAAGCGCATCTGGACCTCGACCTCGCTGCAGGGCCGGGTGGACAACAGCCGCGACGACATGGCGCCGGACCCGGTCTTGCACGCGGCCGCTGCAAAAACCACAGCCTTCGCCGCCACGGCCTCCCCAAAAACATTCGCGCCCAGAGTCGGCGAGCGCAGCGCGGCGCAGGCTGGATTTGCCGCACAAGCGGCCGTCCCGCGCCATTCGCGCGCCGACATCATCCGAGCCTGGACGCCGTGGGCCATCCTGACGGTGTTCGTTTTCGTCTGGGGCCTGCCGCCGGTCAAGGCCGCACTGAACAGCATTTTTGCGCCCACCTTTCCGATCAGCGGCCTGCACAATCTGGTTCAGAAAATGCCGCCGGTGGTGCCCAAGCCGACCAACGAGGCGGCGGTGTATACGTTAGCGCTGCTGTCGGCCACCGGAACTGGCATTTTGCTGTCCGCCATCGTTGGCGGGCTGGTGATGAAGTACCACCCGCTGCAGCTGCTCAAGACCTTTGGCCGCACGCTGGTGCTGGTGCGCTATTCGCTGCTGACCATCGTGCTGATGCTGGCCCTCGGCACGCTGACGCGCTTCTCCGGCACCGACACGACGCTGGGCCTGGCCTTTGCCAACACTGGTGTGTTCTACCCCTTCTTCGGCACGCTGATGGGCTGGCTCGGCGTCGCGCTGACCGGCTCGGATACCGCGTCCAACGTGCTGTTCGGCGGCATGCAGAAGGTTGCGGCCGAGCAGCTCGGCCTGTCGCCCAACCTGATGGGCGCGGCCAACAGCTCGGGCGGCGTGATGGGCAAGATGATTGATGCGCAGTCGATCGTCGTTGCCTCCACCGCCACCCGCTGGTTCAACCACGAGGGCGACATCCTGCGCTTTGTGTTCTGGCATTCAGTCGCGCTGGCTTGCCTGGTCGGCGGTCTGGTGACGCTGCAGGCCTATGTGTGGCCGTTTACCGCGATGGTGGTGCGCTGACCGTGTGCGCGTTGGCGCCGGTCAGCCCATGAAGCCGAGGTTGCCCGGGTAGCCGGCGCCGCCGAAGCGGCCGAGGTTCGGCAGGATGCCGGCCAGCTCGCTCTCGGCCACGCCGAACCAGCGCGCCAGCGTGGCGGCGTACTGGTCCACCGAGGTGCTGGGCAACAACCGCCCCTGGCCGATGTGCCACTGGTCTTCCGGCGCGCCGGTGTTGCCGACGCTGACCGGCGGCGCGGCGCCGTAAAAGGTCCGGCCGCGCACCGCCCCGCCCACCATCAGGTGGTGGTTGCCCCAGCCGTGGTCGGAGCCGTCGCCATTGGACGACAGAGTGCGGCCGAAGTCCGATGCGGTGAATGCCGTGACCTGCCCCGCCACCCCCAGCGCTTGCGTGGCGGCGTAAAACTCGCTGAGCGCACTGCTCAACTGCCCCAGCAGCACCGGGTGTTTGGTGGTCAGGTCGTCATGGTGGTCAAAGCCGTCGAGCGTGACGAAGAACACCTGCCGCTTGCTGCCCAGCGCCGTGCGAGACGCAATGATGCGGGTCACCATGCGCAGCTGCTCGGCCAGCGGGTTACCGGCGGTGAAGGTGTTGAACGGCGCATTGGCCGCCGGGTTGCCGGCCAGCGCGGCGCTGATTTGCGTTTCAGCCGCAATGGCGCGCCGCGTGACGGCGTTATATTCGTTTTCCAGCACCTGGGTGCTGCTGGCCTGCACCAGCGTGCTGATCGCGCCCTGCACCGCGTTCGAGCCATAGACGCTGCCGGTCACGCTGGCGATCTTGACGGCGTTGCTGGTGCCGATCTGGTACTGAAGCGCACTGTCGCCCGACAGGAAAACCGCGTTGCCACTGACCGAGATGCAGGTGAACAGCGCGCTGCCATTGGCCGACAGCGCCAGGTCGCCGAGGTTGCCGCCCCAGCCGACAGTCGAGCCTTCAGGTGACGACGACTGCCACAGCGACTGCTGGTCGTTGTGCGAGAACAGGCTGGGGGGAATCGGAAAACTTCTCCGGTCGCTGCCACTGAAGCCGACGCGCGTCAACGGCGCCACCAGCGGGCCGACGTTGAGCTGCACCGCTGCCGCGCCAATATTGAACAGGTTGGCCAAACCGGTCATTGCCGGGTTCAGCGCGTATTGCCGTCCGCCCGGCAAGGCGCTCAAAGGGTTCAGCAGCGTGCCGCCCAGCGAGGCCTTGGCAATCGCGATGTTGCCGCGTACCGCGCTGTACGGGTTGTAGCTGGCGTCGTCATAGGTGACGACGGTGTTGGCATAGTCGTTGCCTCCGCGCAGAAACACGCAGACCAGCGCCTTGTAGTCGGTCGCGTCGAAGGCCGCAGCCTCGCCCAGCGCGGCGAGGTTCAGTGCGAACGGCAGCGCGGCGCCGCTCAGTGCAAGCTGGCTGGTGCGGCGCAAGAAGGCGCGGCGCGAATGCCGCTTCGGATCGATCAGATTCATGGCTTTGGGTCCCGATTCAAAGGCTGGGTTGGTGTGCCGGCCGCACGGTTATTTCTGAACCAGGTAGCTGCCAGAGGCCATCACCATCAACACCGCCGCGGCAACGCGGTCGAGCTTGAGGTTGCTGGCGCTGGCGGCCGTCACCGGCGTAGCGTTCAGGGCGTTGACCATCAGGCTGACGCTGGCGGCCGGCAACTGGCCGGCGCACAGCAGCAAGTTGAGCTTGGCGACCAGCGCGGCCGCATCCAGCACCAGCGGCAGCACGCTGGCGTAACTGGCTACCAGGTCGCGCACCGGGTTCTGGTAGTTCAACTCGGGCACATCCGGCGAGTAGGCATTGAAGCCGTTGCGAATGCAGTTCTGCATGAAGTTGAGGTAACCGCCGACGGTGCTTTCGTTGACGATCTGAAACTCCGGCGCGACCTTTTTGCTGGCCGCCAGCGCGGTGGAAGGCGGCACATAGCCGGGGCGAAAAAAGTTGAACACCGAGCCGGCACGCAGCGGACTCTGGCCGAGCTGCGCGCTGTTGTTGGCCAGAGATTCGAGCTTCCAGCTGCCGGCCGCCGACTCCAGCCCGAAGGTGCGGGCCCATTGCACGAAGCGCACCATCGGCTCGCGCACTTTGCCAAAGCTTGGGTCGGTCAGCCCGGCCGCGCCGCGCGCCTCGTTGTCGAGCAGTACCGCCGCAAAGACCGACTTCAAGTCGCCGCGCACGCCCTCGCCGTTGTTGTTGAACACGGCGGCGACCCGCGCAACATACGCCGGACTCGGGTTGCTGGTGACCAGGCGCTGGATCATCTGCCGGCCAAAGAACGGGCCGACGTTTGGATGGTTGAACAGCGTGTCCAGGCCGATCTTCAGCGCCTGAACACCGCCGGTGTTGGCCGGCACCGTGGCGCCGAGGAAGGTCGCGGTCAGCGTGCTGTGCCGGCTTTCGGTCAGCGTCATCGGCCGCTGGGCGCGCTGATAGCTGCCGATGACGCGGCTGTTGGTGGCGTAGTAAACCGTGGTGTTGACGTTGCCGATGGAGTCGAAGTTCCATCCGGTGAAGACCCGCGCCAGGTTGCTGACGTCGGACTGCACATAGCTGGGCCGCTTGCTGCCGTCTTCGGCGAGCTTTTCAGTGCCGTCGATGTTCAGCTCGTGCAGGCCGATCGTGAACAGCTGCATAACCTCGCGGGCGTAGTTCTCGTCGGGCAGCCGGCCCTGGCTGTCTTCATTCTGGCTGCCACGGGTGTTGAGGAAATCGCCCATCGACGGCCTTAGCGTGACCTCTTCAAGCAGGCTGCGAAAGTTGCCGCGCGTGCCCTTGACCAGCAGATCCCAGTAGTGCCCGCTGGCGAAGCCGCGAAACTCGAAGTCCTGACCGTTCATCGACATCACGAAGAATTCGGACAGCGCCAGCGCCAGCCGCTTCCTCACCGCGTCGCCTGACTTGATAAGTTGGTTCCAGAGCGCGAAATCGGCCACATAGGTGTGGTCGAAAAAGTTGCGGGTATCGACGGCGGTGTAGCCCCGGCTAACCTGCCAGTCCACCGCGCTTTGCGTGGCCGGTGCATTGAGTTTGGCCGACAGCCAGGCGGCGTAGCCCTGATCGCGCACGGCGGCGATCTCGGCGTCGCTGGCGCTGAACTGCGCCTGCTGCAGAAAGCGCGCAGCGTCGTTGTCGGACGCAGGCACCGCATGCTGGTAACCGGCCACCGCCGTACCCAACCCCGCAGTAGCCGAACTGCCGGCCACAGCGCTGGCCTGGCCGCCATCGGAACCGCCACCGCCACCGCCACCGCAGGCTGCAAGCCATGCGGTGCTGGCGATCGCCAGGCCCGCCAGATTTCCGGGCGACCTTGCGCCCGGGTCCGCGACCGTCTGGTCGCGGACCGTTTCTTTTCGCTCCATATCCCCACCCTCGTTTTTTGTTTGACAGCCCGACTTTAGGGTTGCCTCGCAGCCAGACCTGCAACAAAAATGGCGTGTGGCGTGTCACTTGTTACGTCGTGTAGGCAAGGGACTACAAGATGACGTGAAGACCGCTTATTTGCATTCTTTCGTTTTAGAAATTCTGTTTTTGGTGTGGGAAAGTTGCGGCGTTTGTGTGGTCAAAAGGAGTCGTTTTTCGATTCTGCAGGCCGCTATTCGGGCGGCGGGAAGGGGGCTTTGGTCACCGGTCGACGGCGCAGCAGGGCGACATTTTTGTCGGCAGGCATCGGCAGGCATCGGCAGGGATCGGCCGGAGCGGAAAGGAGAGGAAAGGAGCGGCGAGGATCGGCCCACAGCGGGCTCGGGCAACTACGCCTGGTGCCGGGCGGCCTGCAAGCTATCGCGCAGCAGCAGGGCCTCGCGCCGGGCGGCGACCGCGAAGTCGCCCGACCCTGCGGCATAAAGTACGCTGCGGGACGCGTTGACGATGATCGGCGCATCGGCGCGCCAGCCAGCCTGCACAGTGGCAAGCGCGTCGCCACCCTGCGCGCCGATGCCCGGAATCAGCAGCGGCAGCGTGGGTGCCAGCGCGCGCACCCGCTCAATCTCGCGCGGGTAGGTCGCGCCGACGACCAGCCCGAGCTGGCCATTGGTGTTCCACGGCCCCTGCGCCAGTTGCGCAATGTGTTCGTAGAGCCGGAGCTGGCCTTCGACCTCGGCCAGGCGCTGGTTTTGCAGGTCGTCGCCGCCCGGATTTGATGTGCGGCATAGCAAAAACGCGCCTTTGCCATGGTGCGCCAGGTAGGGCGCGACCGAATCGAAGCCCATGAAAGGCGACAGCGTGACCGCGTCGGCGCCATAACGCTCGAAGGCTTCGATGGCGTATTGCGCGGCGGTGCTGCCGATGTCGCCGCGCTTGGCGTCGAGGATCACCGGCACGCCGGGCGCCGAGCGGCGCATGTGCGCAATCAGCAGTTCGAGCTGGGTTTCGGCGCGGTGCGCGGCGAACCAGGCAATTTGCGGCTTGAAGGCGATGACCAGGTCGGCGGTGGCATCGACGATGGCGGCGCAGAAGTCGTAGATTCGGCTGGCGTCGCCGCGCAGCGAATCCGGAAAGCGGGATGGGTCCGGGTCGAGGCCGACACACAGCATGGAGCCATTTTTGGCCGTCGCTGCGTGCAGCATCGCAAGAAAAGTCATGGCGCGGATTTTACGGGGAACGCCATGATAAAAATCGTCCGACAAAGCCCCTGGCGGCTGGTGTTGCAACAGGCTGGTTGATGGTCTGCCTGTCTGTTGCTGCCGCCCCGTCCCTCTGCCGGAGACACCTTGGAAACCGGGTGCGCCGTGGCGCTAAAAATCGAATCGGGTTCTGGAAACCATTTGCATAACCCCCTGCGGCACGGATCAACCGGAGTTATGCAAAAGGCCCTGACCGCAGGACCCCCCGCCGTAGCGGGGGTCAAGGGGTCGGCATGGTCGCCTTCAGGCGACTCGGGATCCTCGTTTGCACGCCTTGCGGAATGCTTCTCCTCCTCTTGGTCCACGATGCCGACTGCGTTCAATAATGCAAACGTCATGCCGCGTAGGCCGTCGCTTGCAATCACTTACGAGTTGCGGGGGTTATCTCAAAAAACCAACGAATCGCTGTGTCGCCGGTAAGCGAAAACCACAGAAGGTCAACGAACGGGGTTTAAAACAACGAAATCGCAGAGCCTTGTTGCGCAGAAGCCGTGACAGAAATGTCTCCGGGGGGCGCGCTGGGTCGGTGCTGGCTTTTCCGGCGCGCGGACCCGGCTCAGGGCGGCGTCGGGGTTGGGCGAGTGGCGAGGTGGCGCAATAGCCATGTGGACAAATTGGTTTCGCACTGAACTCCTGCTGACCTCACGTTGGCGGCAACGTACTGGGTTTGCACCGCGTTTGCGCTGGCCTTGCACAGGACTCGCTGACGCCCGCGCTGGCCTTCCCGTCGCCTCCGCGCTGGTCTATTAATCCGGCCCTTGGGAATATGAACTTCTTAGTCCGTTCGACCTGAACTGAAAATGAACACTTCATCGGGACGAAACAATGGATGGCCTTGCACTGACTTGCACTGGCGCCAATGCGCTAGCCGGCCACACGGTGTGCGCGCTGGGCGAGGCGGCCGGGTGTCAGGCTCTGCCGGGAGACGGTGGCAGGTTACCAGCGAACTGCGTTGCCAGGCACAGGTCATCCCAGGCTCTGGCCTTGTTGTCCGGGTTGCGCAGCAAATGCGCGGCGTCGTAGGTCAGTACGGCGGCGCAACCGTGCAGCCGGTGTACCCGGCCGCGCAAATGGCCGAGCGGCTCGTCGGTGGTCAGCGCGGCCTGGGCGGCCAGACGGCCCATCAGCAGCACGATGTCGGGCCGGGTTTCGGCCAGCAGCGGTGCCAGCGCGTCGGCCAGCCCGGACTGCGCCGGACTGCTCGGCAGCAGCCGCGCCAACGGCACGAACAGCACCGACGCCGCGGACGGCAGGCGCGCCGCACGCAGCATGTTGCCGAGCAGGGTTCCGGTTTCGCCGGCCAGCGCATCGAAGCCGCCGTCTGGCTGCAGACTGGCGGCCGGCGTTTCGCCGAGGATCAGCCAGTGCGCCGGGCTGGTTTTGGCGGGCGCGTCGGCATACAGCGCCTGCGGCGCACCGACCTGCCAGAGCGCCGCACCGGCGGCGGCCCGCCCGGCGCGCGGCGTAGTCAGCGGGGTGCGTGGGGGTGGCGCTGTGGTCGCCGTAGCCGGCCCCCCCCGGCCGCCCGCCCCGCGAAGGGATG
>JAJAYS010000126.1 GCA_026786065.1 Polaromonas sp. | reverse complement strand
CTCCAGCGACAGCAGCGTGCCGCGCTCGCAGTCGTAGCCGAGCGCCGTGTTGCAGGCCAGGCAGATGCTGTTGCGGAAAAAAACCGCCTGGCCGCAGTGGCAACGGTAGTTGCGGCCAGCCAGCAGCGACAAAGATGAGGATGGATGGTCGGACAAATTGATTCGAAGTTGCTTGGGGCGACCGCATCCCGACTTCAGGCCGCAGGCTGCCGGCCGTTGGCGGGTCGACTATGCTGCAACGGACTGGGCTTGGCTGGGGCTTGGCCGGGCCTGAGTTTCTGAGCGGGTCCGCATTGATTTCACCGATTTCGCGGCGCTCCGAGCAGGCCTGCGCACCGCGTGCCCCTGTCAGCGGGAGCCGACAGTGCGGCGCAGACCTGCAGCGGAGCGGTTGCGGGCCAGCCGGGATGCGGCGACGCGGCCCGAGAGGCATCGGGCGAGGCAGGGGAATGCTTCTATCATCAAAGGGAATCACCCCTTTTGCACCACCCTGCCAACCGGAAGTCCCGTCTCATGCCCACCTACCACGTCGAAATGCTCGAAGGCCGCACGCTCGAGCAAAAGAAAAAACTGGTCGAAGCCATCACCCGCGTCAGCGTCGAGGTGCTGGGCGGCGAGGCGGCCTCGGTCGATGTGCTGATCGTCGATGTCAAGCGCGAGAACTGGGCCACTGGCGGCAAGCTGTGGTCCGAGCCGCGCGGCTGAACACCTCGGAGCCGGAGCATTTCGCGCCATGTGCCAGCTGCTGGGCATGAACTGCAACACGCCGACCGACGTGACCTTCAGCTTTCGCGGATTCGCGCAGCGCGGCGGCCGCACCGACCAGCATGCCGACGGCTGGGGCATCGCGTTTTTCGAGGGGCAGGACCCCGCTGGCCACGCAGCGCCCACCGACCCCGCCGATCCCGCTTTCGGCGACAAGGGCCTGCGGCATTTCGTCGATCACCAGCCGGCCTGCGACTCGCCGGTGGCCGAGTTGATCCGGCGCTACCCGATCAAAAGCCGCAACGTGATCTCGCACATCCGCAAGGCAACCCAGGGCCAGGTTGCGCTGGAGAATTGCCACCCCTTTGTGCGCGAACTGTGGGGCCGCTACTGGGTGTTTGCGCACAACGGTGACCTGAAAAACTTCGCGCCGCGCCTGCACGCCAGTTTCAGGCCGGTCGGCTCCACCGACAGCGAGCGCGCTTTCTGCTGGATCATGCAGGAGCTGGCCAAGTCGCACGCCAGCTTGCCGAGCGTGCCAGAGCTGACGCTGACGCTGCGCGAGCTGGCCGCGCAGATCGCGCCGCACGGCGTCTTCAATTTTTTGCTCGGTAACGGCCAGGCGCTGTGGGCCCCCGCTTCGCCCCAGCTGCATTACGTCGAGCGGCGCCACCCGTTTGCCCATGCCCGCCTCGCCGACGAAGACCTCAGCATCAACTTTGCCGACCACGCCGGGCAGAACGACCGGGTTGCCGTGGTGGTGACCGCGCCGCTGACCACCAACGAAATCTGGACCGCCCTCGCGCCGGGTGAGTTGAAGGTGTTTGTGAACGGCGCGCTCGGCGACGCCTGAGATCTTGGACTCGAGGAGTCCTGCCCCGGACCACGATCCGGTGGGATCCATGACTTCATGCGGTCCTCGCCGCTGCGACCATGCATTGCGGTTCGGGGGCCGCAATGACAACCGGATTGCAATTGAAATGGAATGAGCCGAATCAGCCGGCCAGCGCGCGCTCCAGCGCATCGACGAACAGCGCGGCAACGTCGCAGCCGGTCTGATCGAAGATTTCCTGAAAGCAGGTCGGGCTGGTCACGTTGATCTCGGTCACGCTGTCGCCGATCACGTCGATGCCGGCCAGCAGCAGTCCGCGTGCGGCCAGCACCGGGCCTATGCTTTCGGCGATCTCGCGGTCCCGCTGCGACAGCGTCTGGGCCACGCCCAGCCCGCCGGCCGCCAGATTGCCGCGCACCTCGCCGCCCTGCGGAATCCGCGCCAGCACGTAGGGCACCGGCACACCGCCTATCACCAGCACGCGCTTGTCGCCCTTGGCTATTTCCGGCAAAAACTTCTGCACCATCACGCTCTGCGCGCCGTTTTTGTTGAGGGTTTCGATGATGCTGCCGAGGTTGAGCGCGTCGTCTTTCACCCGGAAAATGCCCGTGCCGCCCATGCCGTCGAGTGGCTTCAGGATGATGTCCCGGTGTTCGGCGTGAAAGCGCTTGACATCGGCCGCGCTGCGCGTCACCAGCGTCGGCCCGCTGAATGCGGCGAACTCCATGATGGCCAGCTTTTCGGGGTGGTCGCGCAGCGCTTCGGGTTTGTTGAACACCCTGGCGCCCTCGCGCTCGGCCTGTTCCAGCAAATGGGTGCAGTAGATGTATTCGGCGTCGAACGGCGGGTCTTTGCGCATCAGCACCGCATCAAAGCCGCACAGCGCCTGGCGCTCGCCGGCGCGGCTCGTGTCGGGCACAAACCAGTTGTCGGCCTCGCCAGTCAGCCGGATGTGGCGCACCTGGGTCACCACTTTGCCGCCGGTCTGCCAGCTCAGGTCCTGCGGCTCGCAGGCACTGATGCGGTGGCCGCGCGCTTGGGCCTCGCGCATCATCGCGAAGGTGCTGTCTTTGTAGATCTTGAAGGAAGACAGCGGATCGGCAACAAAAAGAAGGTTCATGGCGGAGGGGTTCGGGTGACCGGGCGGGAAAAGCCGTATTGTTGTGCAAAGCGGCACGCCGCGCCGCAACGTTGCTGCGCGGCATATTCTTGAGCTATTTAAGGCTGCAGCCCAATGAATACGGGTGTAATAAGCTACAAATTATATAGCGACAGCAAAGGTGCTAAGACTTGTCCGATCCGTCCGGGGCGCGCTGCAGCACCAGATCGGCGGCAATCAGGTCCAGCGCCGCGAAGCCGACCGACTTGAACACCGTCACATCGCTGTCGGTCAGCCGGCCGGCTGCAGGGCGCGCCGCATCGACCAGTTCGGCCAGCTCGGCGCGGATGTCGGACTCAAGGATCAGCCCGCGCTGCAGCGCCTGCAGCACCTCGCCGCCTTTTTGCAGCACCGCCTCCCGGTTGTCGGCAAACAGCCGCGCGCCCACCAGCAGCGCCGGCTCGGCTTCGGCCATCTCCAGCGTAAACGCGCCGACCAGGCCGAGGTGCGTGCCGGGGCGGACCCAGGCAGGCGGGATGAAGGCCTGGGTGGCGGTCGTCACGGCGACCGCGATGTCGGCTTCGGCCAGCGCCCGCTGCAGATCACTTTCGGCCCGCGCCGCAATGCCCGCACGCGCCAGCGTATCGACGACGGCCTGCGCCTTGGCAAGCTGCCGGCCCCAGATCACCACGTCGGACAGCGCGAACACCGCCCGGTGCGCCTCGACCATCGGCAGCGCCAGCGCGCCGCAGCCCAGCACCACCAAACGCTGGCTGGCCGGGCGGGCCAGCTTGTGCGCAGCCAGCGCGGCGGCGGCGGCGGTGCGCCGCAGCGTCAATTCGGTGCCGTCGATCAGCGCCAGCACCGAACCGTCTTCGCACGACATTGCCACGTAGGCTGCAGAAACCGCTGGCTTGCCGATGGCGTTGTTGCCCGGCCAGATCGACACGATCTTGCAACCAAAGAGGCCGCCCGGCTGCCAGGCGCTCATCACCAGCACCGCGCTGGCATCGCTGTTGGGCTGAAAGTGGCTGCGGGCCGGCGACACGATGGGTTGCTGCAGGCCGCGCGCAAGGGCGGCGATCAGCGCCGGGTAGGGCAGGCGGCGGGCGGTTTCGGCTGCGTCGATGAACTGCATGGAAGGCCTTGTGTAGTGCGCCTGGCGGGGCTGGAGGGCAGCCCGCAGCGATCAGGCGTTGGCGAGGGTTAAGTCGTTCGGGTGTGACGCGATTGATTGGGGTTCGACTCCGGTTAATTTAGGTTTCAATTGGAATCTGACCACGATTAACTCCCAGGGTTTATGCCCCTCGCTTCGGTCAATCTCTTTATTGCCTGATCCGCGGACCGAAGCATTCACTGATGTTCTTAAGGACCCTCTGCATAACTCTGGCGGCGCTGTGGCACGCGGATCGGGAGGGCCCGCAAGGCGGCTTTTCTTGCCAATCGCCCCGCTATTGGCAATAAAAACAACGCAGCGGACCGCCCGAGCTCGCGTGATCACAGCCCGCAGGGAGTTATGCAGAGGGACACTTAAGGACTCTCTGCATAACTCCAATGAGTTTATGCAAGAAGTTTAGCCACGGAAACCTCGTTGCGCTATAAAATAGATAGCATGAAACAAGCCGCCTTGGACCTCAATCTCGACCTCAAGAAAACCCGCAAGCGCGAGTTCCTCGAGCAGATGGAGGAAGTCGTGCCGTGGGCCGAGCTGGTGGCCCTCATTGCCCCGTACTACCCGCAAGGTCGCACCGGCAGGCCACCTTTTTCATTGCAAACCATGCTGGGCATCCACTTCATGCAGCAATGGTTCACGCTGTCCGACCCCGCCATGGAAGAGGCCTTCTTCGACACCCCGCTACACCGTGAGTTTGCCCAGCTTGAAGAGTTTGCCCGCCTGCCCGATGAGAGCACCATCCTGCGCTTTCGCCGCCGGCTGGAGAAGCACAAACTGGCCGAGCAAATCCTCCTGACCGTCAACGAGCTCTTGAGCCAGCGCGGCTTGCTGCTCAAGACCGGCACGGTCGTGGACGCCACCCTGATTGCAGCGCCCACCTCCACCAAGAACAAAGATAAGGCACGCGACCCCGAGATGCACTCGAGCAAAAAGGGCAATCAGTGGTATTTCGGCATGAAGGCGCACATCGGCGCCGATGCTGAAGTACCGGGCTGGTGCACACCGTACGCGGCACATCGGGCCACATCAGCGACATCGCACAAGCGAACACCTTGCTGCATGGCGAAGAGTCGCTGGCCTTTGGTGATGCTGGCTATCAAGGGATAGAGAGGCGTCCAGATAGCAAAGCACACGTGCTCCAGCACATAGCCATGCGACCGGGCAAGCGCCGCGCGCTGGACAAGGACAACGAGGCTGACGCCCTGATCGACCAGGCCGAAAAGCTCAAGGCCGGTGTGCGGGCCAAAGTGGAGCACCCGTTTCGCGTAATCAAGCGCCAGTTCGGATTTGTCAAGGTGCGCTATCGCGGCTTGAAGAAGAACACGGCGCAGCTCTTCACTGTGTTTGCGCTGTCCAATCTGTGGATGGCGCATGGCAAGTTGATGGAGGCCGGGGCATGAGTGCGCACAAAAGCGCGGCAGAGGCCCTGCAAGAGGCGAAGAAGGGCCGGGTGGGCGCAAAAAACGACGATAACTGCGCGAACTGCGCGAACTGCGCGTGGAATTCCATCGCTTGAAAATTAACGACCCGCTACTCGATGGCGCGGTGAGTTATTCAGACCATCCTTAACGCAAGGCAACGCCACGTTCAAGCGGATATCCGGCAGGAGGCAGCGAATCGGGTTGGGTGATGGGCGGGTTACGGGTTGTGGGATGCAAATTTAATTGGAATCTGACAATGTTTAATTCACTGTTTAATTTTGACCTCGTTTAATTTTCAAAATAAATCCACTCATAAAGAGTCCTTTCGGTCTTGGTCTGATCCGACATGCATCCAGATAAATGCCACCACTCGTAATAAGCCCGCCCATTGACTCCCCATCAATGCCAGCGAGGGTAAATCGGTACGACAACGAGCGCTATTCACGGGGGGCGACCGATGCGAAAGAAACGCCACCTGGTGCTCGCGACACGAGTGAACGAGACAACTTCTCCAATCTGAAACACCTGATAACAACGACTAGGGCCGTCGTGGCCTGCCGGCCCTTCACCGGCCCGGCTGCACCGCGCTGCCGGGTGGGGCGATGAAGGCATTCCGGTCACGCCCTTTTCATCGTCTCCGGTTAAAAATTGGGTCCGCCAAACTCAGCCTCGTCCACACCTTGCACAGGAGCCCCGCCATGCACGCTTTTCATTCCAAGCCCTGCGCCACCGGCGTACCACGAACCTGCCGCCGCTGGGCGCGGGCGCTGCTTGCGCCGATCGTTGCTTTCGCCCTGCTGGGCACGGCCACGGCCGACGAGCCGGGCGACGAATCGGGCGACGCGTATGTCATCGGGCTATGGGGCGACCTGCCCTACTCGGCTGCGCAGTCCGCCGTGGGGGTGCCCAACCTGATTGCCGACATGAACGCGCCACGACCTGAAGTTCACGGTGCACGATGGCGACCTGAAAGCCGGCGGCACACCGTGCAGTGACAGCGTGTACACCGGGGCTTTTGCCTATTTCAGCGCGCTCAAGGCACCGGCCATGTTCACTCCCGGAGACAACGACTGGACCGACTGCGACCGCCCGTCGGCCGGCGGCTACAGCGCGCTGGAGCGGCTCGACTACGAGCGTGCGCTGTTCTTTTCAACGCCCTATTCGATGGGGCAAAAGCGCCTGAAGCAAGAGGTGCAGCAAGGCGCGCTGTGCCTGGGTGTCAGCGGCTTTGTGCAGTGCGTTGAGAACCGGCGCTGGACGGTCAAAGGCGTCACCTATGTCACGCTGAATATTCCGGGCTCGTGCAACAACCTGTGCGACACCTCGCCCGATCCCGCTGAGTTCGCCGCCCGCAACCTGGCCAACCTGATGTGGCTGCAGGACACCTTTGCCCAGGCGAAGGAGCGGGCCTCGGCCGCTGTGATGGTGATCTCGCAGGCCAACCCCGGCTGGGATTTGTCCGACCCGACACGCGCGCCGCTGCGCAACCCGCGAACGCTGGCGCAGACCGATGGCCAGCCCGATGGTTTCGTGCAGTTCTTAACCGCCTTGCGCGGCGAGGTCACGGCCTTTCGCAAGCCGGTGGCCTACGTGCACGGCGACTCGCATTACTTTCGCATCGACAAGCCCTTGCTCGATGCAACCGGCCGTCGCCTGGAGAACTTCACCCGGATCGAAACCTTCGGCGACAACCAGCAGAACGGGACTAACGACGTGCACTGGATCAAGGTGCAGGTCGATGCGCGCCTGCGCGACGTGTTCAGGTTTGAGACCATGATGGTTCCCGGTAACCGGGTGGCGGTTCCGGCTGACACCCAGTTGCTATTTATTAAATAGCTGCATGCGCCCGATTTTATTGGGATACCGGCCGATTCGGTCTTGGTTTGACCGGTCGCTTGCCGGCTCGGGGCTAGCTTGCTGCACCCGCAGCCCGGACGCGACGGCATCGCCTAAGTGGCCCCCACGGCGCCATACAGCGGGCCGTTTGATCGAAGTACAACAATCCCGACTCCGCCACGCAAGCAGCGCCAACCCCAAGACCCAACTCATGACCGAAGACCCGAACCGCCAGACCGAACCGACAAAAATGACGCTGTGCGATTCGTGCGCGGGCGTGCAGCGCAACTGGCGCAAGGCGCCCGGCCATCCTGAACTGGTGCAGGGCAACAACCGCCACGAAAAGCGCAGACACGGCCTGGTCACCATCACCAGCTACCGCTGCGACCGCTGCGGCACCGCGTGGGAGTACGAGAACGACAAGGGCAACCTGCAGGCTGGCTGGTCGGTGGTGGGGCGGTAGGTGGCTGTTCGCAAGAAAAGCAACGCCGCATACCGCCCGAGCCCGGCCGATCGCGCGTAGCACGCGGCTCGTTTAGCGCTTTCCTAATCCTCGCGCAAGGCCATACGCTTCGCCAGCCTGACCAGGTTGGCGCGGTGCAAGCCGAGATCCCGCGCCGCCGACGCCCAGTTGTTGTGGTGTCGGGCCAGACTCGCTGCAATGCGCTGGCGCTGGTGCGCGACCATGGAGCTACGCAAATCCATCAGACCGGCCGCTGCGGCCTGCGGTCCGGCGTCGGCGCTCGCTGAAGGGTCCTCCAACGCCCTTGCCGTTGGGCCCGACTGCAGATCAAGATGGGCAGCCGTCAGGCTGACGATCCGTGGACGTTTTGGCAAGCCCGCCAGCGCTTTCAGTGCACTTCGGCCAATCAGGTGTTCAAGCTCGCGTACGTTGCCCGGCCAGTCGTGCGCCATCAGCGCCGACTGCGCACCCGCCTCCAGCCGCAAGCTGCCCAGTCCCAGGCGTGAACGGTTTTGCTCCAGAAAATTCCCGGCCAGCAGCAGCACATCGTGCCCGCGCTCACGCAGAGGCGGCACGACCAGCGGATAGACGCTGAGCCGGTGGTAAAAATCGGCACGCAAACGCCCAGCGCGCAGCTCTTCTTCCAGATCGCGGTTGGTGGCAGCAATTACCCGCACATCGACCTGGTGTTCGCGGTCCGAACCAAGGCGTTGCAGTTGCCCGTTTTGCAACACGCGCAGCAGCTTGGCCTGCACCGTAATCGACAACTCGCCGACTTCATCGAGAAACAGCGTGCCGCCGTCGGCCAGCTCGAACTTGCCGCGCCGGTCCGCCACCGCCCCTGAAAACGCGCCGCGCACATGGCCAAACAGCTCGCTTTCCACCAGCGTCTCGGGCAGCGCCGCGCAGTTCAGGCTGATGAGAGGACGCGCTGCACGGGGTGATGCGGCGTGCAGCGCCTGGGCCACCAGTTCCTTGCCAACGCCAGTTTCACCGGTAATCAGGACCGTGAGTTCGCTGTTGCCGACGATGGCGATTTCTTCCAGCAGCCGCTGGTGCGCCGCGCTCTTCCCCATCAGCGTGGGCGCCCCGCTTTGCGCGGCCAGTTGGCGGTAGCTGTCGGCACGCTGGCGCTCGTCTTCCACGCGCAGCGCCAGCTGTTCGAAGCGCTGCACCACGCTGACGGTGGCGGCGGCCAGACTGGCAAAGGCTTGCAGGTCGCCCAGGTCCACGCGTGAAAACCGCTCTTTGGCAAGCGCATCCAGGGTCAGCACGCCCCAAGGTTTTTCGCCCACCAGCACCGGGCAACCCATGCAGTCATGCACCAGGAGACTGTCCTGCAGACCGTCCACCAGGCCGTCATAGGGGTCCGGCAAGGCACAGTCGGTCGGAAAACGCGTCGGACCTTCGGCCTTCAGCAACTGCGCAAAGCGCGGATGCTCATCGACTTTGAAGCGCCGGCCCAGCGCGTCGGGACTCAGGCCGTCAACGGCCACCGGCAGCAGCCAGCCGCCGTCCAGCCGCAGCAGGGCCGCCGCATCGCAGGGCAGCAAGGCACGTAGCGCTTCCAGCAGCCGGCGGTAACGCTCGCTGTCAGGCAGCTCGCGAGACAGGTCATCGACCAGCGGCACCAGCGCCTGCAACATCGGCTTGGCATTCATATCGACTCTTAAAGAGTCATTATGACTTCGCCTCTTCGTTGTCTTTTTGACTTGATCGGTCACAAGTCATTGATTTATATAGCTGCGCGGCATGGCACGACCCTTGAGTAAAGCCTAGCGGCCACAAGCCAGGCAAGACGTCCGGCTTCGCACCACGCGAGGCGACGCTGTCATAACCGGAGAGCCCATGCTGACTGCACCCCAACGCGCCATCGTCAAATCCACCGTCCCCCTGCTTGAGAGCGGCGGTGAAGCGCTGACCACCCACTTCTACAAAATCATGCTGGCCGAACACCCCGAAGTGCGGCCTTTCTTCAATCAGGCGCACCAGGCCAATGGCGACCAACCGCGCGCGCTGGCCAACGGCGTGCTGATGTATGCCCGGCATATCGACAAGCTGGACCAACTCGGCGGACTGGTCGCGCAAATCATCAACAAACATGTGTCGCTGCAGATTGAACCCGCGCATTACCCGATCGTGGGCGGCTGCCTGCTGCGTGCCATTCGCGACGTACTGGGCCCGAAGATCGCCACCGACGAGGTGCTGGTGGCTTGGGGTGCGGCCTACCAGCAACTGGCCGATATTTTGATCGGCGCTGAAGAGAAAATCTACGCTGCCACGGCTGCAGCGCCCGGCGGCTGGCGCGGCGCGCGCGCGTTTCGCGTGGCACGCAAAGTAGCCGAAAGCACCGAGATCACCTCGTTTTATCTGGAGCCGCGAGACGGCGGTGCACTGGCCAGCTTTGAGCCGGGCCAGTACCTCGGCCTGCGCCTGGTGGTGAAAGGCCAGGAGATCCGCCGCAACTATTCGCTGTCGGCCGCGCCCAATGGCCGCGACTACCGAATCAGTGTTAAACGCGAAGCGGGCGGCGCGGCCTCGAACTACCTGCACGACCAGTTACAGGAGGGAGATGCGCTCGATGTCTCTCCGCCCGCCGGCGAGTTTGTGCTGGCAAAGGGCAGCAAGCCGGTGGTGCTGATCAGCGGCGGGGTGGGCATCACGCCCACGCTGGCCATGCTGGACGTCGCACTGCAGAGCAAGCGGCCGGTGCACTTCATTCACTTCACCCGCAACCGCGCGGTTCACGCTTTTCGCGAAGCCATCGCGGCACGCCAGGCCAGTCATGCGCAACTGCAGAACTTTTATGTGTACGACGAGTATGTCGCGGGGGCCGACACGGCCGATGCCCCGCACGCCACGGGCCGCGTCAACAGTGAGCAGCTTGCCAAGTGGCTGCCGCCATCGCGCGATGTTGACGCCTATTTCCTGGGCCCCAAACCGTTTATGCGGCAAATGAAGAAGCAGTTGCGCGAACTGGGTGTGCCAGAGGCGCAGACACGCTACGAGTTCTTCGGCCCGGCCAGCGCGCTGGAGTAGCTTGGGTCTGGTCTTGCATTGCGATGCCTAAAAACAGGCCCGTTGATAATTCCGGCGGGGAGCCCTTCGATACCTCAGGGCGAACGGAGATGCGGTCGGGGCCGGAGCGCCGTTGCTACGACGCCGCCAGCAGGGCCGCGTTGCCGCCGGCCGCCGTGGTGTTGATAGTCACCGTCTGCTCGGCGCAAAAGCGGTAGAGGTAGTGCGGACCGCCGGCTTTCGGGCCGGTGCCGCTCAGGCCTTCGCCGCCGAACGGCTGCACGCCGACCACCGCGCCTATGGTGTTGCGGTTGATGTACACGTTGCCGATGTGCGCGGCCGCCGCCAGCGCCTGCGCCCGCGAGTCGATACGGGTCTGGATGCCGAAGGTCAGGCCGTAGCCCAACAGATTGATCTGCGCAACGACCGCTTGCGGCGTCGCCAGCGCGCCGCTGCCCCAGCGCACGATCTGCAGCACCGGGCCGAAGATTTCGTCTTTAACCTCCGCGAGGCTGGCGATCTCAAAGGCCCGTGGTGGCGCTGCATTTGCTATTGATTTCAGAGCTGTCTGCGCCCGCCTTGACTGGGCCAGAAGCGGTTTTGACCTCGAATCGAGGCGCTGGACGTGCTGCTCGACGTTCTCGAACGCCGGCTGATCGATCAGGGGCCCGATGTCGGTCGCCAGTTCCGACGGGTCGCCGACTTGGAGTTCCTGCATGGCGCCGTTGATCATCGCGATCACCGCATCGGCAATGGCTTCGTGCACGCACAGCACGCGCAGCGCCGAGCAGCGCTGGCCGGCCGAACGGAAGGCGCTTTGCACCACCGCGTCGGTCACCTGTTCGGGCAGCGCGCTGCTGTCCACCAGCATGGCATTGATGCCGCCGGTCTCGGCAATCAGCGCCGCGATAGGGCCCTCTTTGGCGGCCAGTGCGCGGTTGATGAGTTTGGCGACCTGCGTCGATCCGGTGAAGACAACGCCGGCCACGCCGGGCGCGGCAACCAGCGCGGCGCCGACGGTTTCGCCTGGCCCGTGCGCCAGTTGCAGCACGCCTTCGGGCACGCCCGCTGCGTGCAGCAACTTGACCGCTTCCCAGGCCACGCCGGGGGTTTGCTCGGCCGGTTTGGCGACGACTGCGTTGCCGGTGGCCAGCGCCGCGGCTACCTGGCCGATGAAGATCGCCAGCGGAAAGTTCCACGGGCTGATGCAGACCCAGACGCCGCGCGCGGTCAAACGCAGTTCGTTGGTTTCGCCGGTGACGCCCCAGCCAGATCCCGGCACGCCAGAACCGCTAGCCAGCGCCGGCCCTTCGCCAGGCTCTGGGCGAACGGAAGGGGTGGTCAGCGAGACTAGCGCCGGCCAAACTTGCGGCAGCGCAATCGGCTGCATGATGCGTTCGGCCTCGTTGGCGTAGTAGCGCAAAAAGTCGATGGCTTCGCGCACTTCGGACACCGCGTCGCCCCAGGTCTTGAAGGCTTCTTTGACCAGTAACGCGCAGAACGTCGGCATCTGTTGCTGTAGCGAATCGGCTGCGCTGCGCAGCATGGCGGCGCGCTGGGCAACCGGCGTGTCGCTATATTGTTTGTAGCTGTTCACGCCGGTTTTTATTACTTCTGTGGCTGTTTTTACATCGAATAACGGTACGTGGGGGACGGCCACCGACTGGTAGGCGTCGAACAGCGGCGCACGCTGGCTGGGCACAGTCAGATCAAGTCCGCTGCTGTTGCGCCGGGCCGGGCCGTAGAGCGCGGCGGGCAGCGGGAACGGCGCGGTGGGGGTGAAGTGCAGCGGCGAGTTCAGCAGCACGTCCATGCCGACCGACTCGTCGGCGAGCTGATGCACGAACGACGAATTGGCGCCGTTTTCAAGCAGGCGGCGCACCAGGTAAGCCAGCAGGTCGCGGTGCGCGCCAACCGGCGCATAGACGCGGCAGGCGATGTGCGGGTTTTGCATCACCTCCCGAAAGATGCCCTCGCCCATGCCGTGCAGGCGCTGCAGTTCGAACTGGGCGCCTTGCGCGCTGGGGATGCCCCTCAACCCAACGCTTTCCCCGTAGGGACGAGGGAGCAAATCCCGGGAAGCGGGCGCGAGTGCGTCATGGGAAGACAGAGCGAGCGAGGAATTCGGCCCGGCAAGGTCTTCATTCCCTCTCCCTCCGGCAGAAGGCGGGCCTGTCCTGAGCCCTGTCGAAGAGGGTGGGGGCTCCCCGCCTCGCGCGGCCGCCATTTGCAAAATCGCCGCAATCGTCCCGGCGTTGTGCCCCGCAAACTGCGGGTAGATCGCGTCCGGCGCGGCCAGCAGCGCCTGGGCGCAGGCCAGATACGCCACGTCGGTATGGTGCTTGTGGGTGAACACCGGGTAGTGCGGCAGCCCGAGTTCCTGCGCCCGCTTGATTTCCGAATCCCAGTACGCGCCCTTGACCAGCCGGCACATCAGCCGCAGCCTGTGGCGGCGGGCCAGCGCGATGACATGGTCAATCAAATCGAGCGCTCGGGTCTGGTAGGCCTGCATCGCCAAGCCGAAGCCGCGCCACTGCGGATGCTGCTGCGCGACCCGCTCCGCCAGCGCCTCGAACACGTCGAGCGAGAGCTCTAGCCGGTCCACCTCTTCGGCGTCTATGGTGAGGCTGATGTTGGCGCGCGCGGCGAGCTCGCACAGGCCCCAGACACGCGGCACCAGCTCGGCCATGACGCGGGCGTGCTGCGCGTCTTCATAGCGCGGGTGCAGCGCACTGAGCTTGATGGATATGCCGTCGTTTTGCTCTGCAGACCAATCAATACGGGCGTTAGCAGCTATTGATTTAATAGCGTTTGTGTAGCTGGCCAGATAGGCCAGCGCGTCTGCGTCGGTGCGTGCACCCTCGCCCAGCATGTCGTAGCTGAAGCGCAGATTAGACGCAGTGCGCCGCATAGGGCCGCCCCAGGCAAGTGCAGAGCCCTCGGGGGGGAGCGAGGCCTGCGAAGCGTGGAGCGTGGGGGCCATTTTCTTGCGGCTGTCGGCGGCTTCGCGCATCGCGTCGGAAATCGTTTGCCCGAGCACGAACTGCCGGCCCAGCAGCTGCACCGCGCGCACCGTGGCGGCGACCACGCTGCGGGCGCCCAGCCGGCTCAGCAGGCTGGGGCTGGCTTCGGCTTGCCGTGCGTCGGTTGCGGCGTCCGGCAGAAATTTCTTCGACAGTGCAATCGCCGAAGCCGACAGCCGGGCCATCATGCCGTCGCCGGCGGCGTCGAAGTCGGCCCGGCCCAGCTGGTCGGCGGTGAGGGCAATCGCCGTCTGCGCGTCGGGCACGCGCAGCAGGGCTTCAGCGAGGCGCATCAGCGCCCCCCCGTAGGCGCGGGAGATAGGGTTTTAGCGCAGCAGGCTTTCCATACCCCACAACCGCGGCCGG
>JAJAYS010000125.1 GCA_026786065.1 Polaromonas sp. | reverse complement strand
GGTATGCCGGTGCCTTCGGGCTCGGGCTAATCGCTGGCCGCCTGGGGGATCGGGTCAGCCTCGGATTCGTCGTCGAGACCGAGCGTCAGGTAGAGGCTCACCTGGCGGGGCATCTCGAGCGCCTGCCCGCAGCGGACCATGCCTCACGTGCCATCCTGGCCCAGATGAAAACCGACGAAGCCCGCCATGCGCAAGAAGCGCAGGGTTCGGGCGCGGCCGCAATGCCGGCACCGGTCAAAGCGTTGATGCGGGCTTCGGCCAAGGTGATGACGACGACGGCACACTGGATTTAACGAGCGATTCCGACAAGATTGCGCGCCACCGGTGCGCCCGCGAATTCACGCCAGCCGAAACCTTACTTCCAGCGGGCGGAGCTGGGTTGTCACGGGGCCACGCCTACAGCGCGATTAGCTCAAAACTCGTCGAAATCTCCGCCGATTTGGCCAACATGATGGTCGCCGAGCAGTACTTTTCATGGCTCATGGCAATCGCACGCTCAACCGCACCGGCCACCAAACCCCGGCCAGTGACCGAGAAATGCATGTGAATTTTGGTGAATACCTTTGGGTCGGTGCTGGCCCGTTCGGCCGTGAGGGAAACCGTACAGCCCTGCACGTCGTGCCGGCCGCGCTTGAGGATCAGCACCACGTCGTAAGCGGTGCAGCCACCGGTGCCGGCCAGCACCGTTTCCATCGGCCGTGGCGCCAGATTGGCCCCGCCGTTCTCGGGTTTGGCCGGGTCGGGTGCGCCATCCATCTGCAGCGTGTGGCCGCTGCCTGTTGTCGCGGTGAAGCCCATGCTCGACGCTGACCCATTGCCGACGACATTGCCGTTCCAGCTGACTGTGCATTCCATCAAAAATCCTTCGCTTAAGGCCGTGCGCGGCGGTTTATGCAAAACCCGCAACTTCGTGAAATAGTCCCGCAACCCTGAAGGCATGGTCGTTGTGCAGTGCAGCATAAACTCGTTATAATCGAATCACCGCAGACGATGCTTGCAAAGCATTTTTGCACTGGTTGTCTCCTCCACTCCTCAAAGAGTGGATTAACAGGCCCGGACCGCAAGGTCCGGGCCTTTTTTTCGTCTTGAAGACCCTCTCTGGTGGCACTTATGATTCCCGGCTGTAAGGAACCCCATGCCGACCGCCCTCCCCGTCGCTTCCAGCCGCATTTCGCGGGCTGCTTCCGAAACCGGTCGCAAACAGCCCAACAGGGCGCTCGCGCCCGCCGACTATCTGAAAAAAATCCTCACTGCACGCGTCTATGACGTCGCGGTGGAATCGGCGCTGGAACCCGCCAAAAGCCTCAGCGCCAGACTGAAAAACACCGTGCTGTTGAAGCGCGAAGACCAGCAGCCGGTTTTCAGCTTCAAGCTGCGCGGGGCTTACAACAAAATGGCGCACCTGAGCGCCGCCCAGCTCAAGAAGGGTGTGATTTGCGCGTCGGCCGGCAACCACGCGCAGGGCGTCGCGCTGAGCGCCAAAAAGCTGGGAACCCGCGCCGTCATCGTGATGCCGGTCACGACACCGCAGCTGAAAATCGACGCGGTAAAAGGCTGGGGCGCGACGGCGGTCGAGGTGGTGCTGCACGGCGACAGCTACTCCGATGCCCACCAGCATGCACGGCAGCTTGAAAAACAGCGCGGCCTGACCTTCGTCCATCCCTTCGACGACCCCGACGTGATTGCCGGACAGGGCACCATCGCGATGGAAATGCTGATGCAGCTCCAGGCGCTCGGATCGGCCCGGCTCGACGCGGTTTTCGTCGCCGTTGGCGGCGGCGGGCTCATTTCGGGGGTGGCCAACTACATCAAGGCGGTGCGGCCCGATATCAAGGTCATCGGCGTGCAGATGAACGACTCGGACGCGATGATGCGTTCGGTCAACTCAAAACAAAGCGTGACGCTTGCCGATGTGGGACTGTTTTCGGACGGCACCGCAGTCAAAACGGTCGGCGTGGAGACGCTGCGCATCAGCCGCAAGCTGGTCGATGACTTCATGACGGTCGATACCGACTCGGTTTGCGCGGCCATCAAGGACGTGTTCATCGATACGCGCAGCATCGTCGAGCCGGCCGGTGCGCTGGCCGTCGCGGCGATCAAGCAGTACGTTGCAACGCACAAGACCCGGGGCGAGACCTACGCGGCCATTTTGTGCGGCGCCAACATGAATTTCGACCGGCTGCGCTTCGTGGCCGAACGCGCGGAAGTCGGTGAAGAGCGCGAGGCCCTGTTCGCGGTGACGATTCCCGAAGCGCGCGGCAGCTTCAGGCGCTTTTGCGAATCGATAGGCGCCCTGCCCGGCAGCGCACGCAACGTCACCGAATTCAACTACCGCATCAACGACGCCGCCGTGGCGCATGTCTTTGTCGGCCTGACCACCTCGACCCGGGGCGAGAGCAAAAAAATTGCCGCCAACTTTTCGCGCCACGGTTTCAAGACGCTGGACCTGACGCACGACGAACTTGCCAAGGAGCACATCCGCCACATGGTCGGCGGCCACAGTGCGCTGGCCAAAGACGAACGGCTGCTGCGTTTTGTCTTTCCGGAGCGGCCGGGCGCGCTGATGAAATTCCTCGCCGCGATGCAGCCGAACTGGAACATCTCGTTATTCCATTACCGCAATCAGGGTGCCGACTACGGCCGCATCCTGGTCGGGCTCCAGGTACCCAATTCGGATCGCGCGGCCTTCCAGGGCTTTCTCGATGCGGTGGGCTATCCGCACGTCGAGGAAACAGCCAACCCGGTCTATCAGCTGTTTTTGAGAAGCTGAGCCGGATGACCACCACACAGGGTTCGGTATGCCCGAACTGCAAGGCCAATTTTCGCTGCGGTGCGGTGTCGGGCGATGCGTCCTGCTGGTGCGCCAGGCTGCCTGTGCTTGCCCTCACACCGTGCCCACCGGGGCCGGTCAGCTGCTTTTGCCCCGATTGCCTGAAAGAGCTTGTTTTGGCCGGTTCATCACTCTTGCCGGCCTTGCCCGCGATCAGACCTACAGCCAATGCCGCGCTGCAGCGCGCGCTACAACACAAGATCGACCACAAGACCAAGCCGCCCGGCGCGCTCGGTCGGCTAGAAGGCCTGGCGCTGCAGATCGGCTTGATCCAGTGCAGCGCAACGCCGGTGCTGCGGCAACCGCAAATTCTGGTGTTCGCCGCCGACCACGGCATCGCCTGCGAAAACGTTTCGGCCTATCCGCAGGCGGTCACCGTGCAAATGGTCGGCAACATGCTCGCCGGCGGCGCGGCGGTCAATGTCTTTGCGCGTCAGCATGGGTTTTCACTGCAGGTGATCGACGCGGGCGTTGCGGCCGACCTGCCGGCCCACCCGCAGATGCAGTCACGCAAGATTGCTCACGGCACCCGCAACGCGTGTCAGCAGGCCGCCATGTCGCCGGTAGAGGCCAAGGCGGCCATCGAAAGTGGCATGGCCTGCGTGCGCGGCCTGCCGGGCAATGTGCTGGCACTCGGGGAAATGGGCATTGCCAACACCTCATCGGCCGCGCTGCTGCTGGCCCGGCTGGCCGGCGTGTCGATCGACGAAGCCTGTGGGCGCGGCACCGGGCTGGACGACGCGCAGCTCGCCCACAAGCGCGGCGTACTGCATCGGGCATTGGCCCGGCATGCCGATGCCACGCAGCCGCTGGCCGCGCTGGCCGCACTCGGCGGTTTTGAGATCGCGATGATGACCGGCGCGCTGCTGCAAGGGGCTGCTGAGCGGCGGGTTTTGTTGATCGACGGCTTCATCGCCGGCGCCGCCGCGCTGGTGGCGTGCGCGCTGTGTCCGGCGGCCCGCGACTGCATGGTTTTTGCGCACCTTTCAGCCGAGCGCGGCCACCACCTGCTGCTGGCGCACTTGAAGGCCGAGCCGCTGTTGCAACTCGACCTGCGCCTGGGCGAAGGCACCGGAGCCTTGCTGGCCTGGCCGCTACTGCAGGCGGCGGCAAACTTTCTGAACGACATGGCGAGTTTTGAATCGGCGGGCGTCAGCGGCCCGACGCCAACGCCGTGAACCCGATCGCGCGGCTGGCTCGTGAATTTCTGCTCGCGCTGCAATTTTTCACCCGCGTTCCGGTGACCGGCCGGCTGGCGAACTGGGTTGGCTTCAGCCCCGACCTGCTGCGCGCCAGTGCGGCGCATTTCCCGCTTGTGGGCGCGCTGGTCGGCACGGCCGCAGCGTTGGTGTACGGCGTGGTTCTGGCCAATTTGCCCGACAGCCCCTTTGCTCCGCTGGTCGCCGCCGCCCTTTCAACCATCGCAACCGTGCTGCTGACAGGTGCCTTTCACGAAGACGGTCTGGCCGACCTGGTGGACGGCCTGGGCGGCGGCCAGAACGCAGCACGGGCGCTGGAGATCATGAAAGACTCGCGTGTCGGCGCCTTCGGCGCTCTGGCGCTGGTGCTGGCCCTGCTCGCCAAGCTCGCCTTGCTGGCGCTGCTCGGCGACGTAGGGCTGGAGACGTCCGACAGTCCAGGCAGCGAAGCCGGCGTCGGCGAACTCTTCACAGGCGCGTACGCCTGCACCGCCCTGCTACTGGGCCATGTGGTGTCGCGCGCCTTACCGCTGCTGGTGATTCGTTTTCTGCCGCACATCGGTGGCCATGGTGAATCGAAAAGCAAGCCGCTGGCCGACCGCATCTCGCTGCCGCGCCTGCTGCTGGGGCTGGGTTGGTGCGGCGCCGCGCTGGCGCTAGGTAGCCTGGTGCTGGAGCCGGTCAACCTGCTCGTCGCCTGCGCCTGTGCGCTGCTGGCCTTGCTGTATCTGGCCCGCCTGCTGCAAAGGCGCCTGCACGGCTTTACCGGCGACGGCCTGGGCGCGACGCAGCAGGTCTGCGAGATCGCGTTTTACCTGGGACTGGCGGTCAGCCTTTAGTGAGCGTGGCACTCGTCAAGCAGGGCGGAGAAGATGACGCACCGGCGCCAACGGGCACGCTCTGGCTGGCACGCCACGCCCAGCCGCTGGTCGAGTCTGGCGTTTGCTACGGCCAGCTCGACATTCCCGCCGACGCGCAGGCCACCGCCACCAGCGCCCGCGCCTTGGCGGTGGCGCTGCCGCCTGGCATTCGCATTGTCTGCTCGCCGCTACAAAGATGTGAGCTGCTCACGCAGACCTTATGTGGGCTACGGGCCGATTTGACTTACAAATTGGACAGCCGACTGATGGAGATGAACTTTGGCAATTGGGAAGGCCGCCGCTGGTCCGGAATCGGTCAGCCAGCCATTGACGCTTGGGTCGCCGACTTTACCCATCACCGGCCCGGCGGCGGCGAATCGGTGAGTGCGCTGTTGCGCCGGGTCGCAGGAATCTGGGAGGAAGCCCGCGCCGGGGAGCGCACGCTGTGGATCACACATGCCGGAGTGATCCGCGCGGCCACACTGCTTCACGCTGGCCAGCGCCACATTGACCGGGCCGATCAATGGCCCCTGACCGCGCCCGAGTTTGGCGGGTGGACGGTGCTGAATCTGCCGTCTCGCTGAACAGCGCAACACGAAGACCAGCCGCTTCGGGCAAGCCCCGCCCACTAGGGCCGCAGTCCCGAAAGCCGATCTGCAAAAATTATCTGATTTCTTTTGTTTCATTTAAAAACAATTAAATGTGTGATTCGACCATTTGCTTTGCAGGAGTCGCTTGCTTACAAATTCGGTGTCCGCGAGCCAGCGGGAGGCCTGACGTGACTCCTTGTGAGCCAATGTCTTACACGGCGACCGGCGTTCAGGCTACGTACCGCCAGGGAAAATGCTCCAAGTTCCACCGCTTTTCCAGCTTTTTTGAATCCGAAATAACTACCGCTTTCTGGGTATTGCCAGCGCTTACGTCCCGCAACAAACTATCTACAGCCGAACCAAGAAGGCCAGCGTACGTTTTGACTCAAACTTGAATCAACCCCCCCGATATAGACCGTGACAACACACCCAAGCAATAAATGTGGCATATGTGCAAACGGCCGCGCAGGCGCGGCCACCGTTTGGAGAGATCAACAGCATGACGACATCCAGCCCCTTCAAGGCGGCCGGAATTAACCGGCGCCAGTCAATTCAGCTTGGGGCAACCGGCGCAGCGGCAGCTTTGCTTGCCTCCGGGCAGACCAGCGGCCCCGCCGACGCGGGAGATGAGCCCGGTCCCACCACCGAACCCTTCGTGGTTTCGCTGGTGGTTCGGGGACCCAAAGCCCCGGTTGCCGCGCTGGATCCGCCTTCCTCCACGACGTCGCAAAGCGACAGGAACGAATGCGGCCGAAATCCGCATCAGCGGCGGGCCGACTGGCCGGCCAACAAGTTCTACAGCATGACCGTCCGCGAGGCGACGCATCAGTTTCACCCCAGCCTGCCGTCACAAACCATCTGGGGCTTCGACGGCATGTTTCCTGGCCCGACCTTCGTCGAGCGTTACGGCGTGCCGACCATAGTCCGTATTCACAATGCACTACCGGCTCAGCCCGTCGGCTTTGGTTCGCCCGAAATCACCACCCATCTGCACAACTTGCACTGTGGCTCCGAGAGCGACGGCTACACGACCGACTTTTACAGCAGCACCAAGTTCGGGCCGACGCTCACCCGGGCCGGCAGCTACATGGACTACCACTACCCGCACTTTTACGCCGGGTACGACGAGCCGAGATACCGCGCCACCGAGGGTGACCCGCGCGAGGCGCTGGGCACCTTGTGGTACCACGACCACCGGGAAGGCTTTACTGCACCGAACTGCTACCGCGGCCTGATGGGCATGTATCTTTTGTTCGACCACATCGATTCAGGCGATGAGCGCGACACCAGCGCGCAGGCGCTGAAGTTGCCCAGCGGCGTCGGCGTGTACGACATTCCGCTGATGATCACCGACATGCAGTTTGATGCGAGCGGCCACGTGGTGTTCGACCAGTTTTCCACCAAGGGCATCCTGGGCAACAAGATTTGCGTCAACGGCAAAATCCAGCCGAAGTTCTCGGTGCAGCGCCGCAAGTACCGCTTGCGCCTGCTCGATTCCAGCCTGTCACGCTTCTACGAGCTTTACATCACCGATGCCGCCGGCGTCAACCAGGCAATGGCGCACATCGCCAACGACGGCAATTTGCTGCCAGCTCCGCTCACCACGACCAAGGTCGCCCTCGGTCCCGCCGCGCGCGGCGACGTGGTGATCGACTTCGCCAAATTTGCGCTCGGCTCCAAGCTCTATCTGGTCAACCGGCTAATTCAGGACGACGGCCGCGGACCCGAGGACGAGGGCACCAACGTGCGCGATGCCAGAGGCAACCTGCGGGCACGCGGCACGCAAATATTGCGGTTCGACATCGACAGCGAAGCGCCGCAGGTCATGCTGGCCAATGGCCAGATCACGCGCGACCCGAGCCAGGTGCCGGCGAGGCTGCGCGAATTGCCGCCTATCGAGCTGAACCAGGTCGTCAAAACCCGCGCGTTCAGGTTCGACAAACAAAACGAAGTCTGGTCCGTCAACGGCAAGCTGTTCGACTACTCGCGGCCTACCGCGACGGTCAAGAAAAACACCGCCGAAATATGGGAACTGGAGGGCAACGGCAGCTGGCATCACCCGGTACACATTCACATGGAGGAGTTCCGCATCCTGTCGCGCAATGGCAAACCGCCGCCGCCGCATGAGGCCGGGCGCAAAGACGTGGTGGTCGTTCATCCGGGCGAACGCGTGCGGGTGTTCATTCGCTTTCGCGACTTCACCGGCAAATACATGATGCATTGCCACAACCTGACCCATGAAGACCACGCCATGATGATCCGCTTCGACATCGTGGACTAGCCCGGGAGAACCAAAATGACCAACCAGAAACTGCTCGGCAACGTACCCGGCGCTTCCGGGATCGAAGCCCCTCACGGCAAACGCGCCTGGCTGAAATGGATGGGGCGGGGCGCGCTGCTGCCATTGGCGCTGGCCGCCGGGGCCAGCCCGCCGCTGCGCGCAGCCGGCGGGCCGCGCGCCGACTACTTTCCCAACAGCGTCGTGCAAACCCACGACGGCCGCTCACTGCGTTTTTACGACGACGTGGTGCGGGGCCGCGTGGTGCTCTTCAACATGATGTATGCGGTCTGCACCGGCATCTGCCCCGGCAACACCGCCAATCTGCGCGAAGTCCAGGCGGCGCTGGGCAGCCGGCTCGGCAAAGACGTCTTCATGGTGTCGATGACGCTGCAACCCGAGTCGGACACGCCCGAAGTGCTGAGCGACTATGTGGAGCAATACGACATCAAGCCCGGCTGGCTGTTCCTGACCGGCAAACCCCGCGAGATGGACCTGATCCGGCGCAAGCTCGGGTTTTTCAACGACGACCCGAACATCGACGGCGACCTGACCAACCACACCGGCATGCTGCGGCTGGGCAATGAGCGGCTTGACCGCTGGTCGATGATGCCGGCACTGGCCAAGCCCGACCAGATCGCCCGCAACGTGCTGGAAGCCTGAGCCCCCAATCCGGGCCCGCGCCGTAGCACCCGGCGCGGGGGGTGCGCCGTGCAAGCTGAGCGCACGCGAAACGCGCCCGCAGCTACCATCGCGTCATGGCAGCCAATCTCGACGGACAACTGGTGGTGGCGATTTCCTCCCGGGCGCTGTTCGACTTTGAAGAAGAAAACCAGGTTTACGAAGCCGGCTTGCAGGCGCCGCCGGCCGCTGGCAGCGTCAGCAAAAAAGACGCCGCCTACATGAAGCTGCAACTGGACCGGCTCGACGTGCCGGCCAAACCCGGCGTTGCGTTCTCGCTGGTCAAGAAGCTGTTGGCCTTCAACCAGGCACCGGAGGTCGATGCCGAGGCGGCCAGCCCGAACGCGCCGCAGCAGCGCGTCGAGGTGGTGATCCTGTCCCGCAACGACCCGGTTTCGGGCATGCGGGTGTTCCGTTCGGCGCAGCATTACGGCCTGCCGATCCAGCGCGGCACCTTCAATCGCGGCGCGCCGCCTTGGCGCTATCTGAAGCCGCTGCACGCCAATCTGTTTTTGTCGGCGCACCTGAGCGACGTGCGCGAGGCGCTGACGGCGGGCGTGCCGGCCGCGCAGGTGTACCCGCATTCGGTGCGCGCCAGCGACGCCCATCCACACGAGGTGCGCATCGCCTTCGACGGCGATGCGGTACTGTTCTCGGACGAGGCCGAACGGGTGTTCCAGGTGCAGGGCCTGAGCGCGTTCCAACAGCACGAGCGCGACAAGGCCGCGCAGCCGCTGCTGGCCGGGCCGTTCAAGCCGCTGCTCGAAGCGCTGCACCGGCTGCAGGCCGTCAGCACGCCTGGCATGCGCATCCGCACGGCGCTGGTCACGGCGCGCAGCTCACCGGCCCACGAGCGCGCGATTCGCACGCTGATGGACTGGAACGTCGAGGTCGATGAAGCGATGTTTTTGGGCGGGCTGTCCAAGGGCGAGTTTTTACGCGAGTTCGAGCCCGACTTTTTCTTCGACGACCAGACCGGCCATGTCAGCTCGGCGGCGCTGCATGTGCCGGCCGGCCATGTCGCCAGCGGCGTCTCGAATCCGGCTTTTCCGCCACCAAACTACCCATGACGCCTTCCGCACCGCCGCGCCGCATGGCCGACAAGCTCCGCTCGTTCAAACAGTTCGGTGCCCGCGTCTGGGCGTTGTCTGCGCCCTACTTCCGCTCGGACCAGAAATGGAAGGCGCGCGGCCTGCTCGCCGCCATCGTGCTGCTGAACCTGGCGGCGGTGTACATGCTGGTGCAGAT
>JAJAYS010000124.1 GCA_026786065.1 Polaromonas sp. | reverse complement strand
GATAGTCATGATTCGATGAAGCGTTGTCATCCGTCGGGCGAGTCCTCTGGGTGTCATCGGCCGCGGTCTGCCCTCCGTCCGAAACTCTATCGGCGTCCCGTCGTGTGGCACTTGCGCCAACAAATAGCAAACACGATTCACATAGTGCAGACCGGGCGTGATCCATTGGTCGTTGCCTTCGCCGGCATCGACCACGGTCCATACGAAGTTTTGATCGAAGCGGCTGACGGTGCGCAAATCTTCACCAAAGGTTTCGAGGCCATGCCCGCCCCAGATATTGAAGCGCGACGCCGCATGCCTGAATGGTCGAAAGTATTCGTAAAACACCTCCTCGTGGAAGACGGTGGTCGCAAGCATTCAGATCCCCCAATGCGGAGACAGCTTCTCGTCCCAAGCTTGCACGGCGCTAATTTTTTGAAGGAGGTCTTCAACGGTCCCATGAACCGGTGCGCCCATGTCTTGCGCCGTGGCGGCTCGCAAAGCATGGAAGGTGTGCCACACATGGTCATCGATAGTCGGCCCGCCACTGAAGCGCCATAGCTCGGCATAAAGTGGCGGGATGCACAACTGCTCTGCGATGAAATAGTCGCCCGAATCAAAGTGGCGCTGCACGTCGTCAATGTCGGCATTCGAGGCCGCCCCGTGCAGCAAGAGGAAGCCCCACGACTTGTAGTTGGAAGCGTCGCGGTAGCAGTATTCGAATACGCTGAAATTTGTCAATGGGGCCTCTGTGGGGGGGAGCTTAGGGCTCCAACGGGCGGTTGCTGCCCAGGGCTTTGCCTGGGGTTCCATTCCCCAACGACAGCGGCCAAATCGGTGGAGGGACGGCAGTACCATGCGGCGATGGCGCGGTTGGTATGCGAAAGCCCACCGACGGAAGGGGGGCTGGGGTGAACCAAGTGCCGACCACGGCCGGTTTTGGCATTAAATCGACCTGCAGCCCAATAAATACGGGCGCAAAAAGCTACTAAAACAATAGCGATTGCTCGCCCCTCCTGCGCCCTGCATTATTGAAGGAGTCTTTACCATGCGAACCATCCCCACCGCCGTAACACCCAACGCCCTGCTCGCCGAAGACACAAGCCGCTCGGCTTACCGTGACTACGCCGACGACGCGCAGCCGGGCATGGCGCGGGTGCGCGAGTTTTATCGCAACAACCACGCGCACCAGACCTATGCCTTTGTGCAGGAAAAAAAGGCCCGGTGGCTGAGGTTCGATCAGCGTGAAATGACGCCGTGGCAAGGGCTGGATTTTTTAAACACGCTGGTCGATGAGTCGGACCCGGACATCGAACTGCCGCAGATCAGCCATCTGCTTCAGACGGCCGAGGCGATCAGGGCGGACGGCCACCCGGACTGGTTCGTGCTGACCGGCTTTATTCACGACCTGGGCAAGGTGTTGTGCCTATTTGGCGAGCCGCAGTGGGCGGTGGTCGGCGACACGTTTCCGGTCGGCTGCCGCTTTTCTGACAAGGTCGTCTACCCGGAATTTTTCGCGTTGAACCCGGACAGTGGGGACGCGCGCTACAACAGCGAATGTGGTGTGTACCAGCCGGGTTGCGGTCTGGCGAACGTCCACTTGTCCTGGGGCCATGACGAATACCTGTACCAGCTGCTCCGGCCGCACCTGCCCGAGCCGGCACTGTACATGATGCGCTACCACTCGTTTTACGCGTGGCACCGCGAGGGCCAATACGGCCACTTGCTGGACGCCACAGACCAGGCCAACCTCGAATGGGTGCGCAGGTTCAATCCGTATGACCTGTATTCGAAGAATGAAAACCCGCCGTCGCTGGCCGCGCTCAAGCCCTATTACGAAGACCTGATGGCGAAGTATTTGCCGGCCAGCTTGAAGTTTTAGACCCAGCTTTTGGCTTGGGCCGGCTCGTCATTGCCAAGTGGCTTTTGATTCGGCATCGGTTCCCGATCCGTTTGCGCCTGCGGCGCGCGAGCTGGCGGCCTTGTCTGACAGACAGGCGCCGGGTGCAGCGTCACCGTGAGCTGGATCGATACACGGTTTTATTCACAACCCCCAAGGAGACGCAATGAGCAAAAAGCAAAACCCGCGTGACGAACAGGAGCCGCAGGCCGGCAAGGTGGCGAACGACCGCAACAAGGTCGGCGAGCAGGACCCCACGCAGTTGAATCAGGGCAAGCGGACGCCCGACAGCCGAACCGACCGCGAGGCGCACATCGGCAGCGGCAACCAGACGCAGTCGCGCAAAGGGAACACCGGGCGTTGACTTAGTGGGTGCGGCAGTTACGAAGTAAATAGCGACTGCTCTTGCCACCTCTCCTTCTGGGAGAGGGTTGGGGTGAGGGCTCCCCGGATCACTTAGGACGGACTTACTGCGGTGTCCCCACCCTCACCCTAGCCCTCTCCCGCCAGCGGGAGAGGGAACCCATGCAGCTCACAACATTCACGCGGGCTTGAGTTTCTTGTCCGGCAATTCGATCTTCACCTCCAGCACATCGAGGTTGTCTTGCCGCTGCAGATCGACCTTGATGTCGTCGGGATTGATCTGGATGTATTTGGCAATCACCGCAATCAGCTCTTTTTGCAGCGCGGGCAGGTAGTCCGGCCTGGGGCTGCGCGCCGTGCGCTCGTGCGCCAGGATGATCTGCAGCCGCTCTTTGGCGACGCCGGCGGTCTTTTTCTTTTCGCCGAGCAGGAAGGAAAAAAACGACATGCCTTATTTCCCCCCAAACAGCCGCTTGAAGAAGCCGGGCTTGTCGGCTTCGATGAAGCGCATCGGTTTTTCGGTGTCGCCGAGGAAGCGGTCTATCACGTCTTTGTAAGCCTCGGCGACGTCGCTGCCGGTCATGTGGACTGCCGGCACGCCCTGGTTGGAGGCCTGCAGCACCGACTCGCTCTCGGGGATCACGCCGATCAGCTTGATGCGCAGGATGTCCTTGATGTCTCCCAGCGACAGCATCTGCCCCTGATCGACCCGGTTGGGGTTGTAGCGCGTGATCAGCAAATGCTCCTTGATCGGGTCGCTGCCGTCGATGGCGCGCTTGGTCTTGCTGGCCAGCATGCCGAGGATGCGGTCGGAGTCGCGTACCGAGGAGACCTCGGGGTTGGTGACGATCAATGCTTCGTCAGCGAAATGCATGGCCATCAGCGCGCCGGTTTCGATGCCGGCTGGCGAGTCGCAGACAACGTATTCGAAGTCCATCGCGGCGAGGTCGGTCAGTATTTTTTCGACGCCTTCCTTGGTCAGCGCGTCCTTGTCGCGGGTTTGCGAAGCGGCCAGCACATACAGGTCGGGGCATTGCTTGTCTTTGATCAGCGCCTGGTTCAGCGTGGCTTCGCCCTGGATCACGTTGATCAGGTCATAGACCACGCGGCGCTCGCAGCCCATGATCAGGTCGAGGTTGCGCAGGCCGACGTCAAAGTCGATGACGGCGGTCTTGTGGCCGCGCAGCGCCAGCCCGGTGGCAAAGCTGGCGCTGGTCGTGGTCTTGCCGACGCCGCCTTTGCCCGAAGTGACGACGATTATTT